>JBBPIG010000042.1 GCA_038040445.1 Acidobacteriota bacterium
GGTTGAGGTTCGCGATCCGGGAAGGCGGACGAACGGTAGGCGCGGGAACGGTGTCAGAGGTTATCGAATAGCAGTCATTAGTCATTGGTCAATAGTCACTCGAGGTCATGTTTGACGACGAGTCGCGGCCAAGGACGAATGACAGATGAATAAGGACGAGAAGAAATGCTGAACGAAAAGATAAGAATCCGGTTGAAGGCGTATGACTACCGCGTGCTTGACCAGTCGACGGCTGAGATAGTTGACACGGCCAAGCGAACGGGCGCGCGGGTGGCGGGACCGATTCCGCTGCCGACGGTGAAGAACAAGTACACCGTGCTGCGCAGCCCGCACGTGGACAAGAAATCGCGCGAGCAGTTCGAGATTCGAACTCATAAGCGGCTGATGGATATTCTCGATCCGACACCGCAGACGGTGGACGCGCTGATGAAGCTCGATCTGCCGGCGGGCGTGGATGTCGAGATCAAAGCTTTCGGCAAGGACCACAAATAGATTCGTCCCTAGTCCGTAGTCAGTAGTCCGTAGCGCTTTAGCTACGGACTACGGACTACTGACTACGGACCTCGGATGATTGAATTATGGTCAACGGAATAATCGGTAAGAAGCTGGGGATGACGCAGTTGTTTTCGGAAGACGGCTCGGTGACGCCAGTGACGGTTATCAAAGCCGGTCCATGCATAGTAGTTCAGAAGAAGACCGTCAACACCGACGGCTACGATGCAGTGCAGCTTGGACTGGTCGAAGAGAAGCCGCCCCGCCGCATAAACAAACCGACCGAAGGTCACTTCAAGCGCGCCGGCGTGCCTCCTACTCGAGTGCTGCGTGAAGTGCGCGTCGAGGCGAGCGATGACGCCACCAGCGTCGGCGACAAGATCCTGGTCGACATCTTCAATGCGAACGATGTCGTTGAAGTGGTTGGCAAGTCGAAGGGAAAAGGGTTTGCCGGTGTCGTCAAGAGGCACGGATTCGCAGGCGGCGTCGCCACTCACGGCTCGATGTTTCACCGCGCGCCGGGCGGCATCGGAGCTTCGGCCTATCCCTCTCGTGTCATCAAGGGCACAAAGATGCCGGGTCACATGGGTGACGCTCGTATCACGGTCAAGAACCTTCGCGTGGCCAAGGTTGATACCGAGAATAATCTTTTGATGATTCGCGGCGCCGTTCCCGGGCCGAACGGATCGTACGTGCTGATCAAGAAGGCGCAATTGTGAGAGTGATGCGTAATCCGTGATGCGTGAGAAAAAACAAAAGGTCACGCATTACGAATCATGCATCACGATGGGGAGCGATATGCCTGTTGTGAAGGTAAAAAACCTGAAGAGCGAAGAGGTCGGCGAGGTCGAGTTGTCCGACGAAGTGTTCGGCGCGCCGCTCAACAAGGCGCTGATTTATTCGGCGGTGAAATGCTACATGGCGAATCAGCGCGCCGGAACGTCGGCGACGAAGACTCGCGGCGACGTCAGAGGCTCCGGCAAGAAACTCTGGAAACAGAAGGGCACCGGCCGCGCGCGAGTAGCCAGCTTGCGGAGTCCGCTTTGGAAAGGCGGCGGGAACGTGCATGGACCTCAGCCGCGCGATTGGTCCTATAGCATCCCGAAGAAGATGCGCCGGGGCGCGATACGCTCAGTGCTTTCGGAGCGTTTGCGCGAGGGCGGGCTGGTTATTGTCGACAACTTCGAGCTCGAGTCGCACAAGACCAAAGACCTTACGGCGACGCTTGAGACGCTGGGGTTGAACAAGCGAACTCTGGTCGTCGATTCGCTCAGCAACGGGAAGCTGGTGCTGTCGTCGCGCAATCTGCGGGAGATCACACTGGTCGCGGCCAGCAACGTGAACATCTATGACCTTCTCACCCACGAGCATGTCGCGCTGACCCGCGAGGCGGCAACCCAGCTAGAGAAGCAGTTGGGCAATCGGTAGGAGACGCTGATGAAAAGTATTTGGGATGTCATCAAAGGGCCGGTCATAACCGAGAAGGCGCTCACGATGAAAGATGAGCCTGAGTCGATGGGGCGCACGGGTAATGCCCGCCAGATGCTCACGCTCAAGGTGCATCGCAATGCGACCAAGCCCGAGATCAAGCGCGCCGTCGAGAAAATACTCGGGGTGAAAGTTGACCACGTGCGGGTAGCCAACTATCACGGCAAGATGAAACGCATACCGACGCGCCGCGAGATGGGCCGCCGTTCGGATTGGAAGAAGGCTTTTGTGACGCTCAAGGCCGGCGAGAAGCCGATCATGTATGAAGACGCAATCTAGAGAATTGTCGATTGCCGATTGCCGAATGCCGATTGAGTCAAGCGCGTTGGCCGGCAAATCGGCAATCTGAAATTGGCAATTGGCAATGAGGTAAGTGATGGGAATCAAGAAGCTCAGACCAACATCGGCAGCTACGCGGTTTCAGACGTACCTCACCCGCGATGAGATAACGACTGACAAGCCGTACGAGCCGCTGCTCGAGCCGAAGAAACGCATATCCGGCCGCAACAACGACGGGCACATAACGGTGCGGCGTCGAGGGGGCGGGGCTAAGCGGCTCTACCGGATCATAGATTTCAAGCGCGACAAGAAGGGCATACCCGCGAAGGTCGCCACTATCGAGTACGATCCGAATCGCTCGGCGCTCATCGCGCTGCTCAACTATCTTGACGGCGAGAAGCGATACATCATCGCGCCGGTTGGCTTGAAAGTCGGGCAGACAATTGTGTCGGGACCGGAAGCGGACATCATTTCCGGCAACGCGCTTCCTCTGAAGGCCATCCCGCTGGGCACGACGATTCACAACGTCGAGCTGCGGCCGGGCAAAGGCGCGCAGATGGTTAGAGCGGCAGGCGGCGCGGCGCAGCTTGTTGCCAAGGAAGGCGATTGGGCTCAACTGCGATTGCCGAGCGGCGAAATACGCAGGGTGCACATCGACTGCTACGCGACGATCGGGCAGATCGGCAACATCGAACACAGCAATGTCTCGTTGGGCAAGGCTGGGCGCAACCGGTGGCTGGGCCGAAGGCCAAAGGTGCGTGGCGTGGCGATGAACCCTGTGGACCATCCGCACGGCGGAGGTGAGGGAAAGACTTCAGGAGGCCGCAACCCGGTTACGCCCTGGGGGCAGCCTACTCGCGGGTACAAGACCCGGAACAACAAGCGCACCGACAAGTTCATCGTGCGCAGAGGGAAGAAATAAGTCCTAGTTGACCTATAGGACCTATAACATCGGAAAGTTATGGCAAGATCGATTAAAAAAGGGCCGTTCCTCGACGAACACTTGATGAAGACGATCACGCGGATGAACCAGACGAACGAGAAGCGGGTCCAAAAGACCTGGTCTCGTCGTTCGACAATCGTGCCTGAGATGGTCGGCCACACGATCGCCGTGCACAACGGGAAGAAATTCATTCCGGTCTACATTCAGGAGAACATGGTCGGCCACAAGCTCGGTGAGTTCGCGCCCACGCGGCAGTTCAAGGGCCACCCTGAGAAATCTGACAAGACCGTGAAGAAGGCGCCGGGAGGCAAGTAAGCGATGAAGGCACGCGCAGTCGCAAAATACATCAAAGGCTCGCCGCAAAAGGCGAGGCTGGTCATCGATCTGATTCGCGGGCGCGGCGTCAACGAAGCGCTGGCAATGCTGAAGACGTCGAACAAGCGCGCGGCGAAGCCGATAGAGATCACGTTGCGCTCGGCGATTGCCAACGCCGAGCAAAAGGCCGATCAACTCAACGTGGCGATCGACGTGGACCGGCTTAAGATTTCAAACGCGACGGTTGACCTCGGGCCAACCAAATATCGCCGGCGCGTTCGCCCTGCGCCGATGGGCCGGGCATATCGCGAGCGCCGCTGGCAGAACCATATAACGATAGAGGTGGAGTCGGAGAAAGAACAGTAGGCACAAGGCAGAACGCAGAAGGCAGTCACTGCTTTCTGCCTTCCGCCTACTGCCTTCTGATCGGGAGGAATCGTGGGTCAGAAAGTTCATCCGTACGGATTCAGATTGGGCTTCAATCGCACGTGGCATTCGAACTGGATCGCCAAACGCGACTATGCCGATCTCTTGCACGAAGACCTGAAGCTAAAAAAAGAATTGAAGGGCCGGTTTGCGGGCGCGGGCGTATCGCACATTGACATCGAGCGCGCGGCTAACAAGCTGAAAATCATTATCCACACTTCGCGTCCAGGCATCATCATCGGACGCAAAGGGGCGGAGATTGACAAGCTCAAGCAGGAGATCAAAGACCGAACCGGGCGCGAGGTCTACGTCAACATTCAGGAGATCCATAAGCCTGAGTTGAACGCGCAACTGCAGGCCGAGCAGATCGCCCAGCAGCTCGAGAAGCGAATCGCCTTCCGCCGCGCGATGCGGCGGGCCGTCGAAAACGCTCAGCGGTTTGGCGCGCAGGGAATAAAGGTGCGCGTGTCGGGGCGGTTGAACGGCGCCGAGATCGCGCGCTCTGAATGGTACTTGCAGGGGCGGCTTCCGCTTCACACGTTGCGCGCCGATATCGACTACGGCTTCGCTGAAGCGCACACGACGTTCGGAGTGATTGGAGTCAAGGTGTGGATCTACCGCGGGGACGAGATGACGGTGAGGCGCGCGGCGCAGGCGAAAAGACAATAGGATTTCGTCCGTAGTCCGTAGTCAGTAGTCCGTAGCGGGGACCACTGACTACGGACTACGGACCACGGACTACTGATAATGGCAGAATACAAGATTCCAAAACGAATGAAGTACCGCAAGCAGCAGCGGGGGCGTATGTCTGGACTCGCCACGCGCGGCGCGAAGATTTCTTTCGGCGAGTACGGGCTGAAAGCGCTGGAGCCGGCGTGGATAACGGGCAAGCAGATTGAAGCTTCCCGCGTTGCGATGACTCGCTTCGTTAAGCGCGGCGGGAAAATCTGGATTCGAGTGTTTCCAGATAAGCCCATCACCAAGAAGCCTGCCGAGACTCGTATGGGAAAAGGCAAGGGCGCGCCTGAAGGGTGGGTCGCAGTCGTCAAGCCCGGGCGCGTTCTGTTCGAGATGGAAGGCGTCGACGAGAAGACTGCGGCCGAAGCCATGAGGTTGGCGGCTCAGAAACTCCCGATCAAAACCAAGTTCATCACGCGCAAGGAGCAGGAAGGAGGCGGGCTGGTATGAAGGCTGAAGAGCTGAGGGATCTGTCTGATGACGACCTGCGCGCCAGAGTGAACGAGCTCAAGGAGTCGCTTTTCAGGATGCGATTCAAGCTGTCGCTGGGCAACACCGACGTTGTAAAGCAGCTTCGCGAGTCGCGTAAAGACCTGGCGCGAGTCAAGACGTTATTGCGGGAGCGCGAGGGCGCGACGGCGCAGAATTAGAAACCGAGAAGGATAGCTATGGAAGAGAACATCGAAGGAGTCCCGGCGGAAATCGAAGCCGAACCGGCCGCTGAAGTCGCCGCCGCCCCGAGCGAACCGGCCGCTGAAAACGCCGCCACGAGCGCACCGGCAAGGCACCGCCGGCAGGAAAAGGTCGGGTTGGTTACCAGTGACAAGATGCAAAAGACTGTGGTCGTGCGCGTGGAACGGCAGGTTCGCCACCGGAAATACAAGCGTTATATCCGCCGGCGGACGAAGTTCATGGCGCACGACGAGGTTGGCGCGCACATCGGGGACATCGTGCGAATAGTTGAGACGCGGCCGTTGTCTGCGCGGAAGCGCTGGCGAGTGGTTGAGATAGTTCAGAAGGCGAGGTGAACAGCTATGGTTCAGATGAGATCAATCCTCGAGGTCGCGGATAACTCCGGGGCCAAGCGCATCGCGATGATCCTGCCGGTCGGCGGACACACTGGCTCGCGCGCCGGGCTGGGCGATGTCATCACCGCGTCGGTCAAAGAAGCTTCGCCCGACGGAGCGGTGAAGAAGGGACAGGTTGTCCGCGCCGTGGTCGTTCGCACCCGGAAAGAGACGCGGCGCAAGGACGGGACCTATATTCGTTTCGATCAGAACGCGGCGGTCATCATCAAGCCCGACAACGAACCAGTGGGCACTCGCGTTTTTGGGCCGATCGCCCGAGAGTTGCGCGAGAGGCGGTTCATGAAGATCGTGAGCCTCGCGCCGGAGGTGATTTGATTAGTCATTGGCCCATCGGGAGACACGTCGGCAATGACCAATGACCAATGACCATTGACCAAGGACTAGCTAAATGAACGTTGAAATCAATGTGAGAAAAAACGACCGGGTGGTCGTGATAGCCGGTAAGGACAAGGGCAAGAAAGGCCGCGTCATCGAAGTGCAGCCCTCGAAGCGCAAAGTGATAATCGAGGGCGTGAACATGGTTAAGCGCCATAACAAAGCCAACACCCGGCGCGGGATTCAGGGCGGCATACTCGAGCGTGAGTCGCCAATCGACCTATCAAATGTGATGGTGCTCTGCCCCCACTGCGGCGAGGCAACCCGGTCGGGGCATCAGGTTCTGGAAGACGGGAAGCGGCATCGTGCCTGCAAAAAATGCGGCGCGGCGATCGAGAAACAGTAGAGACTCAAGTGGGAAAACCTAACGCGCCTGCATTTCAGCGCGATGTTGAATGGATACTGAAGGCGAGGCCCACATCGCATCAGTAACGAGGATACGAAGATGGCAGCCAGATTGAAGGAACGCTACAAGGACCAGATAGTATCGGCGCTCATGAAGGAGTTCGACTACAAGAACACCATGGCAGTGCCGAAGCTTGAAAAGGTAGTGCTGAATATGGGCGTCGGGCGCGAGGCGCAGGCCAACCCGAAAGTGTTCGACCAGGCGGCGATGGAGCTTTCAACCGTCAGCGGCCAGAAACCGGTCATCACAAAAGCCAAGAAGTCGATCGCGGCTTTCAAGCTGCGCACCGGAATGCCGGTGGGCGTTTCGGTGACGCTGCGAGGCGACCGGATGTACGAATTCCTTGATCGGTTTATTAACGCCGTGCTGCCGCGCGTGCGCGATTTTCGCGGCATCAGTCCGCGCGCGTTCGACGGGCGCGGCAATTACACGATAGGAATCAAGGATCAGTTGATCTTTCCCGAAATCGACTTCAACAAGGTTGATAGAACACGCGGCATGAATGTATCGATCGTGACAACGGCTCGAACAGACGAGGAGGGTCGCGCCCTGCTCCGAGAGTTCGGAATGCCATTTACGAAATAGTCCGTAGTCAGTAGTCCGTAGTCAGTAGTCCGTGGCTCTTCGGCGCACGGGACCACTGACTACGAACTGCCGACGGCGGACTACGGGCTACGGACTAACTATGGCAAGAACTTCTTCGATTTATAAGGCGAATGAACTGAAGCGCGCCCTGGCCAATGCAAAGCTGCGAGTCAAGGAGCAGCAGGGCAAGTCAAACAAGAAGGCGATCAAACGCGCAAAGGCGGCGGGATTAAATCTCAATGTGTTCACGTCGCGCGTTCACAACCGGTGCAGACGCTGCGGGCGTGGACGCGCCTATCTGCGCAAGTTCGCGCTTTGCCGGATATGCTTCCGCGAACTGGCGCTCGAGGGGCACGTACCCGGCGTCACGAAATCGAGTTGGTAAGAGTGATGCGTGATTCGTGATGCGGGAAATTTGTTGTTCACGCATCGCGAATCGCGAATTCAGGAGAAGTGATGACAGATCCGATAGCTGACATGCTGACGCGCGTGAGAAACGCGTATGCAGCCAAACATCAAAAGGTGGACGTGCCGCTTTCGAAGCTCAAAGTCGAAATCGCCCGGATACTGAAGGATGAAGGATTCATAAACAACTACAAGATCATAGGCGAAGGCGCGCGGCGGAACATTCGTATCTACTTGCGATATGGCCCAAAGGGCGAGCAGGTGATGTCGAAGATTGAGCGCGTTTCGAAACCCGGCTGCCGCGTTTATGTGAACAGCACGTCTGTGCCAAAAGTGCTTGGCGGAATGGGGATCAACATACTCTCGACCTCGCAAGGTCTGATGACCGACCGCCGCGCGCGTCGTGAAAAGGTTGGAGGGGAATTGCTCTGCCGAGTTTATTAGGGAAGCCAACCTGTACGGGCGTCCTCCGTGGGCGCCCCTTAGTTGCGAGCGTTCCTGTGAAGCAAGGAGGGGCGCCCACGGAGGGACGCCCGTACAGGTCATCGGGGTTGGTTTATGTCTAGAATAGGTAGAAAGCCGATATCAATACCGAAGGGCGTAAAGCTCAAGATTGAGAACGGCACCGTCGAGGTTACTGGACCCAAAGGCACTCTTACGGTCCCATTGCCGGAAGGCATCAAGTGCCGTGTCGAGGGCGATGAATTGATCGCCGAGCGCGAGTCGGACGATCGCGCTGCAGTGCACGGGCTTGCTCGCGCGCTGGTCCAGAACGCGGTTACCGGTGTGACCGACGGGTTCATCCGCCAACTGGATATTGTGGGTGTGGGCTACAAGGCTGAGCGTCAGAAGGATCGGGTGATCTTCAATCTGGGGTACTCGCACCAGATCGAGTTCCCGCTGCCTAAGGGCATCGACGTCAAGATCGAGCGCATCAACAAGCCCATTCAACAGTATCAGACGACGCTGACAATAACCGGCACGGACCGGCAGCAAGTGGGCCAGGTTGCGGCCGACATCCGTAGTCTTCGGCGGCCCGATCCTTACAAAGGGAAGGGCGTGCGCTACGCCAACGAGGCGTTGAAGCTCAAACCCGGCAAGACCGGGAAGTAGCCTGGGGTTTTGGACCAGCCAGGTACAAGGTTGCTGAAGTGACGGGCGATGATCGTTCCCGCAATCAGCGATTGAGGTGAATGCGAAATGGGAAGAAAGACAAGCCAGGAAATAAGGGAAGCGGTTCACAAGAGGATTCGAACGAAGATTTCGGGCTCCGCCGAGCGCCCGCGACTCGCCGTGTATCGCAGCCTCGACCACATATATGCTCAGATCATAGACGACGGGCAGCGGATGACTCTGGTGTCGGCTTCGACCACCGAAACAGCATGGCGCGGGCGAACCGGGGGAAACATCACCGCCGCGAAAGAGATCGGCAAGCTGATTGCGGACCGCGCACAAGAGAAGGGAATCAAACGCGTCGTGTTCGACCGCGGCGGGTACATCTATCACGGCCGCGTCCGCAGCCTTGCCGAAGCTGCTCGAGAAGCGGGACTGGAATTCTAGATTTTAGATTTTAGATTTTGGGTTCCGGGACGAGAACCTAGTCACCAATCTAAAATCCAAAATCTAAAATCTAAAATCGGCTTGGGGAGATATGGAAAGAATAGAATCATCGGGCCTTGATCTCAAAGATCAAGTCATTTCAATCAATCGCGTTACCAAGGTGGTGAAGGGCGGCAAGAATTTGTCGTTTGCGGCTCTCGTGGTTGTCGGCAACGAAAACGGCATAGTTGGATTTGGGTCGGGCAAGGCTCGCGAAGTCCCTCTGGCCATCAAGAAGGGCATTGAAGCTGCCAAGAAGAACCTCGTGCGCGTGCCGCTTTCCGGCTCGACGATCCCACACCAGACGTTGGGCGTCTTCGGCGCGGGGCGGGTGCTTCTCAAGCCAGCGCCTGAAGGAAAGGGCGTGATCGCAGGCGGACCAGTGCGCGCCGTTATGCAGTTGGTCGGCGTTCGCGACGTGGTGACCAAGTCGATTGGTTCTTCCAATCCCCATAACGTCGTGCGTGCGACTTTTGAAGGGCTGAAGAGCCTGAAAGACCCGGCTGCCGTCGCGCGGCTCCGGAGGCAGATGGTAGAAGAGGTGCAGACCGCGTGAGCGGGCAAAGCGCTAAGGGCAAAGGGCCAAGGGAGAGGAGTTCAAGATGGCTAAGGCTAAGGCGAAGGGCAACGCAAGCGAGAGTCAATCAATAAAGATCCAGTGGTATCGATCCACCATTGCAACACCGAAGGCGCACAAGGAGCTTGTGCGCAGCCTCGGGCTTACGAAGCTCAATCAGATCGTCGTGCGGCCCGATACCGCGTCGATGCGCGGGATGGTCAAGAAGGTCCCGCACCTGCTGCGGATTGTTGAATAGAAAGCGTGATGCGTGATGCGTGACCGGATGGCACTCGCTGCCTTATCGAGCATCACGCATCAGTGGAGTTTTAAGATGGCACTGGGAATACACAATATTGGAGTCCCCGAAGGCGCAAACAAAAAGAAGAAGCGGGTAGGTCGCGGGCCCGGCTCAGGCCACGGCAAGACTTCTACGCGCGGGCACAAAGGGCAGAAGTCACGGTCGGGTTATTCCGGGCGCGCTGGGTTTGAGGGCGGACAGATGCCGCTTCAACGAAGATTGCCGAAGCGCGGCTTCACCAACATCTTCAAGAAGGAATGGATCGAAGTAAACCTTGCGGGTCTGGATCAGCGCTTCGAGCCGTCAGACGAGGTAACGCCGGAGCTCATGGCTGAGCGTGGTATGATCAAAAAGAGCAAACTCGCGCGCTACGACGGCGTAGTGGTGCTGGGCAAGGGCAAGCTGACGAAGGCGCTCAAGATATCGGCCCATCGCTTCAGCGAGGCGGCGCGCGAAAAGATCGAGGCTGCAGGTGGCTCGGCGACCGTTGTATCGAGGACGGCTGAGGCGGGGAAGGCCAGCGATTAGCGACGTGCGCCAGGCTAGTCATAGGGGTTCAAGGTCATGATCGAGAATTTCATCAACAGCGTCCGCAATATCTTCGCCGTGCCTGACCTGCGCAGACGTGTTTTCTTTACGCTTGCGATGCTGGCGATCTACCGCATTGGTTCGCACGTGCGGACGCCCGGCATCGACCCGGACGCACTCGCTGCTCTCTGGAACACCGGCGACCTGCAGCGCAGTCTGGCGGGTGTGATGGACTTGTTCTCGGGCGGGAACTTTAAGGTAGTCTCGATCTTTGCGCTCGGAATCACTCCTTACATTACAGCGTCGATCATACTTCAGTTGATGACGGTTGTGAGCGCGCGACTAAAGGCGCTTCAAGAAGAAGGCGAGCTGGGGCGAAGAAAGATCACGCAGTATACCCGCTACCTGACGGTTGTGCTTTGCTCGGTCCAGTCGTTCGGCATCGCGTACTGGCTGCAGAATCAGCAAACGGGCAGCGGATCGCTTGTGCGCGATCCCGGTGTCGGCTTCCTTGCGATGACGATGCTGACGCTTTGTACCGGCACCACATTCATCATGTGGCTTGGCGAACAGATAACCGAGCGCGGGGTTGGCAACGGAATAAGTTTGATAATTTTCGCGGGTATCGTGCTCAGGTTACCGTCGGCAGCCCAGACGATGTATGAGAAGCTGATCAGCGGTGGAACCGGCACTGCGCTCGGAGTGATCGCCTTGTTCCTAGTGATGGTACTTATCATCGCGGGCATCGTTTTTGTTGAGCGCGGGTTCCGGAAGGTGCCAATAAATCACGCGCGGCGCATGGTCGGCCGCCAGTCGATACCGCAGCAACAGACTCACATGCCGTTGAAGGTCAACATGGGGGGCGTGATTCCGGTGATCTTCGCATCGTCGATACTGGCGTTCCCGCAGACTATTCTCGGCTTCATAGGGACCGACCCTACACAGACAACCGGATGGCGAGCCTGGCTCTCGAGGTTTGCGGTTGAGATCGGCGGTCAAGGACATCCGCTTCACTATCTCATATATGCCACGGCGATAATCTTCTTCACGTTCTTCTACGTTTCGATCATCTTCAACACGGACGAAGTGGCAAACAATTTGCGCAAGAATGGGGCGTTCGTCCCGGGCATCCGGCCGGGCAAACGAACGGCTGATCACTTGAACGAGATACTCACGCGACTGACGACGGTCGGCGCTACATACCTGGCGATGGTTGCGTTGCTTCCGCAGTTCTTGCTTCAGGGCTTTCAATTCCAGTACCTTCCGCTCATCGGTCCGTGGATCGACAACGGGCTTCGGTCCAACCCTTTGACGTCGTGGTTGACGACGGGGATAGGCGTGAACTTCTTTTTCGGAGGAACCAGCTTGCTGATCGTAATCGGCGTAGCGATGGATACGATGAATCAGATCGAATCTCAACTGATCATGCGCCACTATGATGGATTCCTCGGTCCGCGAGGCCGCCGGCTGCGTGCACGCCGCAGCTACTAGAACTGTTATGCCTGAGATCATCGTGTTGATGGGGCCGCAGGGCGCGGGTAAGGGCACGCAGGCGCAGATGCTGGCCGAAAGAAATGGACTTCCCCTGGTCGCTACTGGAGATATGCTGCGCGAGATTGCGCTCAGCGATATGCCGCTCGGTTTGCAGGTTAGAGAAGTGCAAGCCGCCGGTCAACTTGTTTCAGACGACATTCTTGCCCAGGTTGTGCAAACGCGTCTGAGCCGCCCCGATTGCGAGCGAGGCTGCATACTCGATGGCTTTCCGAGAACGCTTCCACAGGTGCGGCTTCTTGAGTCGATCGCCAGGGCGCTCGGGCATAGAATTACTGCCATGAGTATTGAAGCACCGCGCGAGTTGCTGGCCAAGCGGTTGGCGGGCCGGCGAACGTGCAGCGCGTGCGGCGCGATTTACAACGTCTATTTCAAGCCAAGTAGCACCGAGGGCGTCTGTGATTTGGACGGCCAGCCGCTTTTCACCAGATCGGATGATAACGAAGAATCAATAGCTCAACGGCTCGCCCTTTATGACGAGAAGACGCGGCCGCTATTGGACTATTACGCCGACTCCGGCCGCTTGTACAAAGTTGACGGCTCAGGCACGCCCGACGACGTCTTCGCCCGAATGGCCAAATTATTGGGCACTCGAGCAGACGCGAATTGATTTGGCTGTGGCGATTCGTGGTCTTTCATGATAATTCGCAAGTCCAAGTCCGAGATCGAAAGGATGCGAGCTTCAGGGCGTATCGTCGCGCAGGTATTGGAGCGCTTGTCCAAGATGATCGAGCCTGGCGTAACTACTCGGGACCTTGATCATGAAGCAGACCGGATGATTGTGGATGCCGGCGCGTATCCGACTTTCAAGGGATACCACGGTTATCCAAGTTCGATTTGCGCTTCGATAAACGACGAGGTTGTCCACGGAATTCCGAGCAAGCGCAAGCTGCGAGAGGGCGACATCGTCGGCATCGACTGCGGCGCGACATACATGGGATATGTCGGCGACGCGGCCGTCACAGTGCCGGTAGGGCGGGTCAGTGACCCGGTCAAGCGGCTTCTGGAGACCACTCAGAGATCGCTATACGAAGCGATCGAGAAATGCCGAGTGGGCAACAGGCTCGGCGATGTATGCAACGCAGTGCAGGCTTACGTCGAGCCACTAGGCTATTCCGTCGTCAAGAACTACTGTGGCCACGGCGTGGGACGCGCGATGCACGAAGAGCCGCAGGTGCCGAATTACGGTAAGCCGGGAACAGGGCCAGTCCTGCGCGAAGGATGGGTTATTGCGATCGAACCGATGATCAATCTCGGGCACGAAGACGTGAAAGTGCTTTCGGATGGCTGGACGGTTATTACTCTCGACGGCCAGCCCTCGGCGCATTTCGAGCACACGGTTGCGATTACCCAGGAGGGGCCGCGGATACTGACCGTGCTAGACAATGGAAGGGCGGCCTCGGAAGTAGCATAGACTTTAGTCTGTGCCGGCGTTCCAGGCGTAGCAAGAGACAGGGCCTAAAGCCCGCGCCACGTGCGCGGGTTGCCGGTTGCGGTTGGCGATGCTAGAATAACCGTTTGTCATCCAAGGCATTTTCCCAGCAGAGTGGCCGCATCACGGCGAGGAAGAGCAACAATGAAAGTCAGGGCGTCGGTTAAGAAAATGTGCGACAACTGCAAGGTCATTCACCGCCGGGGCGTGGTGAGGGTGATTTGCACCAACCCGAAGCACAAACAGCGTCAAGGATAGTCTAGCGAGCGAGCTTCGCGTTCGAAGCAATCGGAGGAAGAATGGCACGCATAGCAGGTGTGGACCTGCCAGCTAATAAAAGAGCTGAAATTGGTCTGACGTACATCTACGGCATCGGGCGCTCTCGCGCTAACAAGATCCTGGGAGAGGCCGGCATAAGCGTCGATAAGCGCATCCGCGAGCTGACTGAAGAAGAAGTCAATCGCATCCGCACCGTGATCGACCAGCAAGGCGGGGTCGAAGGTGATTTGCGCAAGCAGATCCAGATGGACATAAAGCGAATGATGGACATCGGCTGCTATCGCGGCCTCCGTCACCGGAGGGGGCTTCCGGTTCGAGGTCAACGCACCCACACAAATGCCCGCACCCGCAAGGGGCCACGCCGCATGACGGTAGCGAAGAAGAAGGTTGCTGGAAAGAAGTAAGAAGTGATCCGTGAGGCTTGATCCGTGACCAATCGGATCTCTTTTCACGGATCGCGCATCACGGGGATTATGGCAAAAGCTCAAACCAAAGCCGGCAAGAAGAAAACATTCAAGCGCAAGGAGCGGCGGTTGGTGCCGCAGGGAATCGTTCACATTCAAGCGAGCTTCAACAACACCCTGGTAACGATCACCGACCTGGAAGGTAACCTGATCAGTCAGTCGTCGTCGGGTGCGCTTGGCTTTCACGGGTCGCGAAAGGGCACTCCATTCGCGGCGCAACAAGCTGGCCTCCGCGCCGCTCAGGCAGCCCGTGAACTCGGAATGCAGACTTGCGAGGTCAGGGTTAAGGGTCCGGGATCAGGCCGCGAGTCGGCGGTGCGAGCGATTCAAGCGGCGGGCATTGAGGTTCGACTGATTCGAGACGTTACGCCGATTCCGCACAACGGCTGCCGGCCGCCAAAGCGCCGAAGGGTCTGATTCAGAACTTGTATCTGCATCAGAGCTGAACTAAGAGCGGTTCAGACGCACGCGGGAACGATCCCGTTTCGGTGATTTTCGAAAGGAATGTCACCGGCGTCTTAAAGGAAGAAGGGCAAAATCTGGTTGCCTGTAAACTTTTGCTTGTCGATAGGCAGTGACTGAGGTCATTGCTTGTTCTGACGGTAGACGGAGGAGTTGGACCTTGGCAAGATATCGTGGCCCGGTGTGCAGACTTTGCCGCCGGGAAGGAATGAAACTCTTTTTAAAGGGCGAGCGCTGCTATAAGCCGACTTGCCCCATCGAGAAGCGCGGCACTCAGCCGCCTGGCCAACACGGCCGCAACGTACGCCGTGCCAAACAGCTCGTCGGCTACGGGGAACAGCTACGCGAAAAACAGAAGGTCAAACGCATATACGGCATGTTGGAGCGGCAGTTTCGGCTGTATTTCCAGAGGGCCATGCGAATGAAAGGCGTGACGGGCGAAAACCTCCTCGCCTTGCTTGAGCGCCGTTTGGACAATGTAGTCTACCGCCTGGGCTACGCGACTTCGCGAGCGCAGGCGCGCCAGTTCGTCACCCACGGACACGTCCTGGTCAATGGACGCAAAGTTGATATCCCAAGCTTTCAAGTCAAGGTCGGAGACGAGATCTCGGTGCGGGAAGGGAGCCGCTCGAACATTCACATCCAGAGCGCGTTTCAAACTGCATCGGGTCGCGGGCGGCCAACCTGGCTCGAGGTCGTCTCCCCTGACGAGATACGCGGCCGCGTAGTTGCTCTTCCACGCCGCGACGACATAGGTCAGAACATTAACGAACAGCTTATCGTCGAACTCTATTCGAAGTAGTGGAGCTGGAGGTAAGAGGGCGCGCGAACGAGGTGTTTGCCCAAAGTCTCAGGGCCGGCCTCGAACCTCAGCCTCTCTTGAGAGGAAGCAATGGACGGAACAGAAACTCAATTTATGATTGGCTTCCAGAGGCCAAAGCGCCTTGCGTGCGAAACCGAAACAGCCACCGGCCGTTATGCCAAGTTCTACGCTCAACCGTTTGAGCGAGGTTTCGGCACAACAATCGGAAACTGTTTGCGGCGCGCGCTGCTCTCGTCGATTGAGGGCGCGGCCATAACGGCTGTCAAGGTAGAGGGTGTGCTGCACGAATTCTCGTCGATACCAGGTGTCGTCGAAGATGCAACCGATATCATACTCAACCTCAAGCGCATCCCGTTCAAGTTGCATGGCGCGGGACCCAAGACGCTTCGCGTAGAACGCAACGTGCCCGGCGAAATGCTGTCCGGCGAGATCGAAACGGACGCCGAGGTTGAGATCCTCGACCCGAACGTCCATATCGCGACGATCTCGGAGGGTGGATCGCTGGTAATCGAGATGCGGTTGAAGCGGGGCCGAGGGTACGTCTCCGCCGAGCGCAACTTTGATGAGGACCTGGCGGTCGGATATATCCCGATCGATTCGGTTCATTCGCCGGTAAAGAAGGTGAACTATACGGTCGAGTCCGCGCGCCTGGGTCAGAACACCGATTATGACAAGCTAACGATCGAGGTGTGGACCAACGGCTCGGTCAAGCCGGAGAACGCGGTGGGGCTCGCCGCGAAGTTGATCAAAGACCATATGCAGATCTTCATCAGCTTCGAGGAAGAGCCCGAACTTGCAGAGGCCGACAGCGAAGAAGCCGCCCGCATAACGTTCAACGAGAATCTCGATCGGTCTGTCGACGAACTTGAACTGTCGGTTCGCTCGTACAACTGTCTCAAGAACGCCGATATTCGAACTATCCGCGAACTCGTCCAGAAGTCCGAGCCCGATATGCTCAAAACGAAGAACTTCGGCCGCAAGTCCTTGAATGAGATCAAAGAGATTCTCTCTTCGATGGGATTGCACCTTGGAATGAAGTTTGACGAGCAGGGAAGGCTGGTCGACGAGGCAGGCGCATGATAGACCGAGCCGTGAATCAGGGTTTTTCTTACTAGGGATTCGATATGCGACATAGAGTTGCCCATAGAAAACTGGGGCGCACGACGGAGCACCGTTTGGCATTGCTGCGTAACCTTTGCACCTCGCTCATCACCCACGAGCGCTTGATAACCACGCTACCCAAGGCAAAAGAATTAAGGCCCTTTGCCGAGCGCGCTATTACTCTGGGCAAGCGCGCGCTCGCAGCCGATGCGCCTGAAAGCGCGCTTCACCATCGCAGAAGGGCGGCCGCCTACTTCTTCAGCGGGAACACCAACCGCGTGCCAGATGGTGGATACAAGCGTCCGCACGCTCCGCGCACCGCCGGCGTGGCTGCGCTCGATAAGCTCTTCGATGAAGTTGCTGCGAGATTTGCTGAGAGGCCGGGCGGTTACACCCGCATCTTGAAGCTGGGGGCGCGCAGGGGCGATGGCGCTGAGATGGCGCTGATCGAGTTGCTGGGAAGCGAGGCCAAGGAAGTACACGAAGATGAGAAGAAGGAAGAGAAGAAGAAAGGACGCCGCTTCTTTGGGCGTCACAAGAAGGCAGAATTGAAGGAAGGCGTGCCGCAAGAGCAGCCTATTAAGAAAAAAGGAGCTTCTGCCAAATCTTCAAAAAAGAAAGAAGGTGAGCCGCAAGAGCAGCCTGTGAAGGAAAAGGGAGCTTCTACTAAAGCTTCAAAGAGGAAGGAAACGAGCGAGTAGCCTGACAGGACTGCCGGTACCTGATGAAAGCCTCAGCCGCCAGCGGTTGGGGCTTTCGCGCATATTGATCGCGCAAATATTGGCGTCTGATTCCTCTTCTCTTGGTACAATGGGTCTGCGAAGAATGTGGCAGCACGTGAATGGCGCCAGATTGAGGAGGCAAGGATGAATCTGAAGGAAATCAAAGACCTGATCGAGCTTGTCAACGACAAGGGATTCGCAGAGTTTGAGATTGAACGACAGGGCTTCCGCCTTCGCATCAGTCGCTTCAGAGAATCCAACCCGCAGGCTTTGCCGCCGGCCCCTGCTCCAATCATCATCTCCTCAGCTATTCCGAGCGCCTCGGATATTCTCCTGCCGAGTGCGCGTCGAGGGTCGATCGAAGCCGAGACGTCCTCTGCCGCATCAAGTGCTCCTGCGCAAAAGGGTGTCCAGGCCGCTGCGGCAGAACCGGAGCTGCAGATCATCAGGTCCCCAATAGTTGGAACGTTCTATAACGCACCCTCGCCAACCTCGGAGCCGTTTGTGAGAATCGGAGATCACATCGAGCCGGACACGGTCGTTTGCATAATCGAAGCGATGAAGCTGATGAACGAGATTCAAGCCGAGGTTAGCGGTGTGATTGCTAAGATCTATGTCGAGAATGGACAGCCCGTAGAATTCGGTCAGTCCTTGTTCGGCCTCAAAACTGGTTAGTAGCAAAGAGTGAGAAGCAAGGAGATTGAAAATTGAAAAATGAAAATTGAAAAATGACAATTGAAATGGCGGCGAGATTGAACCCAAGTTTCAATTTGCAATTTTCAATTTGCAATTTTCAATTCCCGTTTATGTTCAAGAAGATCCTCATTGCCAACAGAGGCGAGATCGCGACGCGGATCATATGGGCGTGCAAGGAGCTTGGCGTCCGCACGGTCGCCGTTCACTCTGAGGCTGACCGCGACTCCCTCCACGTGCGCTTTGCGGACGAAGCTATCTGCATCGGTCCGCCGCCATCGGCGAAGAGTTACCTGAATATTCCTGCTGTCATATCTGCTGCTGAGATAACTAACGTCGACGCCATTCATCCGGGCTACGGGTTCCTTGCCGAGAACGCGTACTTCGCTGAAGTCTGCGAAGCATGCAACATCAAGTTCATCGGACCCAACTCCGCTACCATCCAATTGATGGGAGACAAGGCGCAGGCGCGCGCGGCGATGAAAGCCGCCGGGGTTCCCATAACGCCCGGGTTCGACGGCGTGATCGAAGATGAAGAGGAAGCCGTGCGGGTCGCGGCGGACGTCGGATACCCGGTGATCATCAAAGCCGCGGCTGGCGGCGGAGGCCGCGGAATGCGAGTAGTACACGATCGAGATGAGTTGCTCGCGGCGCTGCCGGCTGCTCAACAAGAGGCCCAGCTCGCATTCAGCAATCCGGCGGTCTACATCGAAAAGTACATCGAGACAGCTCGCCACATAGAGATTCAAATCCTCGGCGATCAGCACGGCAACGTCGTGCATCTGGGAGAGCGCGAGTGCTCAATTCAACGCAGACATCAAAAGCTAATCGAAGAATCGCCCTCGCCGGCTCTCACACCCGAACTGCGCCGCAAGATGGGAGAGCTGGCCGTGCGTGCGTGTCGGGAAATTGGCTATGTCAACGCGGGAACGATGGAGTTTCTGCTGGATCAAGACAAGAACTTCTACTTCATGGAGATGAACACGCGCATCCAGGTCGAGCATCCGGTGACCGAGTTCGTTACCAATACGGACCTGGTTCGCGAACAGATCCTCATTGCGGCCGGGGAGCGGCTCGAGTTTGACCAGGAGGACATCGTGTTCAGTGGCCATGCTATCGAATGCCGCATCAACGCTGAATCTCCCATTACGCACGTTCCCTCGCCGGGTCTGATCACGGCGATGAATCTGCCCGGCGGACCTGGTGTTCGCGTTGACACCGCGGCATATCCTGGTTGGGTTGTACCTCCGCATTACGACTCACTCATCGCCAAACTCATCGTTCATCACCGCACTCGGGACATGGCGATCGCGCGAATGCGGCGCGCGCTTGAAGCGTACATAGTTGAAGGAATCGAAACGTCTGTGCCGCTGCATCAGCGGATACTCGGTGAACCGGACTTCGTGGCGGGAAACCTGTCAACGAGATTCATGGAGCGCTTCAACAAGACCCACGACACGGCTAAGAGTGGACCTCAACAGGCAGCCCAGGGTGCAGGCGAATAGGCTTGTCAGATGCCAGCGTAGCATAGACTTTAGTCTGTGTTGGTCTTGCTGGCTTGCAATCACCGCGCACAGACTAGAGTTTATTCTAGCCCGCGGAGGCTTAAAGTCGGCCCGATGTCTTTCTCGCTTCCGATAGTCTATCCAATCACTGACACTCTCATAAGCGGTTTATCCCATGCCGCCCAGCTTGAATTGCTGGCCGCTGGCGGCGCCTCCCTGATTCAGTTGCGAGAGAAGCGCGCTTCACCACGCGAGTTCTATGAGGCGGCGCTTGAAGCGATGTCGGTAGCCCGATCGCTTGGGGTTCAGATCATAATCAACGACCGCGTCGACATCGCGATAGCCGCCAAGGCGGATGGGGTCCACCTCGGGCAAGACGACCTCCCGCCCGATAGAGCGAGGCTGCTGATGGGGGAAAGCCGCATCATAGGGTTTTCGACTCATTCCCTGGAACAGGCTTTGGCAGCCGATTCCGCGCCCGTCGACTACATCGCCATCGGACCCATCTTTCGGACATCCACAAAAGACAAACCCGATCCTGTCCTGGGACTTCAGGCTGTTGCTGAAATTCAAAGCCGCATATCTAAACCACTCGTCGCGATCGGGGGTATCACACTGGAGACGGCTCGTGCGGTCATCGAAGCGGGCGCCAACAGTGTTGCGGTCATTTCTGACTTGCTAACGGCGGGCGACATTGCCGAGCGAACAAAGCGCTTTGTTAACTCGCTTCGTTGAAAGCTGTGGTTGACGATTGTGGCAAGGCCGCCCGTGCGTGAGCGGCCCTGCGTGGTAAGGGGTGCGATTTATTTGAAAGAACCCTGCACGGGAACGTCGAGGACTGGAACTTCGGGATCGTTAGTCTCAATGTGGACGGTGCCCTTGAACTCGCCCGGCTTGATCTTCGTGGTGTCCAGCGTGAGCCGAATCTTGTAGACCTGACCCTCGGTTTCAGTCAACAACTCGAGCTTGATAAATGGAAGCGTAGAACTGTAGCCCTTGATTATCAGCCCCTTCTCTCTGATCTTTCGCACATAGATCATCGGCCAGTTGATAGCCGACAGGTCCGCAGCAGCCGGCATCGTCGGCATTGTGATTGACGGAGGTGACGCGAACACCTTCGGGTAAACGGTCAGCTCGAGTTCGATGGCCACCTCCGGCTGAGTAGTACTATCGGTCAAGACCTTCAAGGTTTGAAGGTAGTGGCCGGGCTTGAGCGCCGGATTGCTTGCGACCAATATCTCGTAACGCTTCCCGTCTTGTATGGTCTGAAGCGTCGCCGTGAACTCATTGCCGCCGGGAATTATCCTCTTGGCGTGAACAGGAGTCGCCAAAGGGTTGTACAGGAACATGGTGTTTGAGGAACTGCTACCGCTTAGAACGCTGGTGGTCCACCGATCGCCGGGTTCGACCCTGAGCACAGGATTGGGGTTCAACGGTGGAGGAGGCGGCGGAGTGGCAGGCGGCTGGTTGGTCTTGAACCGGGCCCGCAGTACGAGGTTGAAGTTGGGAGTCTTGGGATCATTGGTCGATACGCTCGCCGACTTTGCTACTTCACCCGAAAAGCCCTCGGTATGCTCGACTGCCAGTTCGATCTTTCCCTCCTGACCAGGAGGCACGACTTTGTCATAGTCGCCCTTTGTGCATCCTCAGCCAGGGCTGACGCTATTTATCACGAGGTCTGCCTTACCTTCGTTCTTGACCTTGAAAGCAAAGCGAAGCGGCGTGCCGGCTTTCACTTCGCCGAAGTCGTGTGTAAACGAATCGATAACCAGGATTGGTGCGGCGCCCGACGGAGTGCTCCGGCCGTTCGGCTTCTCCTGTGCGCCGGCCGTCAGCAAGCTTACCGTCAAAAGCGCTATGGCAAACATTGTTCTGCAAACCTTCATAAGTGATTTCTCCAGCTATCAGAGGGTGACGTACCGGAAGAGTCTATCAGATGAAATGTAGCGATGTCACAATCTTTTTCTTCCAGCGCGCGCCAGCCGGTCTTAGGGCGCTGTTGCATAAACCGGGAACCTCCGAACATCCACTGTTGGTGTGGTAAAGTAGAGGCCGATGAGGGTTATTCCGCTTGGCACAAGTTCGGGCAAGCCTACTCTGAAGCGAAGCGTGAGCGCGCTTGCTGTGGCGCGCGAGTCGGAATGGCTGCTGTTTGATTGCGGTGAGGGCGCACAGATGCAGATCGCGCGCGCCGGTCTGAGCACCAGCCGCCTCGCCGCGGTGTTCATTACTCATTTGCACGGCGACCACTTCAACGGCCTGCCTGGACTTCTCTCGACGATGGGGCTTGACCGGCGCACTCGGGACCTTGGGCTCACCGGACCGCGCGGAATCCGCGACTATTTGGATATGCTCGAGCGGTTGAGAGTTGTGTTCTTGACCTATCCTGTCGAGCTCAGGGAGTTCAACACGCTTCCGGATTCAAGTATCGTCTACCAAACAACGGAATACACGGTAACCGCACTTTCGCTGGATCATCGAGTGTTCGCGTTGGGCTATCGCATCGACGAACAGCCTCGCCCGGGCCGGTTCAATGTCGAACGAGCGCGCGAGCTAGGGGTGCCCGAAGGGCCGCTGTGGGGCCGTCTGCAAGCCGGCCAGGACGTTAGCCTCGCGGACGCCGGTGTTGTCCGCCCATCCGATGTGCTGGGCCCAGCACGACAGGGAAAGTCCGTGGCCTATTGCCTCGACACGCGGCCCTGTGAGAACTCGCTTGAACTCGCGCGAGGCGTTGACCTGTTGATTCACGAAGCGACTTATACCGAGGAGTTCGCCGCCGAGGCTCAGCAGTATGGCCACTCCACTGCGGCCCAAGCTGCTCGTACTGCTCGCGACGCAGGAGCCCGTCGATTGCTGATTACTCACTTTAGTTCTCGCTTTCCAGACGCGACCCCGCTTCTTGAAGAAGCGCGCGCGATTTTTCCCGATACCATCCTGGCCGAGGACCTGATGGAGATTGAAGTCTAAAATGATTGTCGCGATAGGAATCGACCTGGTTGAGATCTCTCGCATCGAGGAAGTCTTCGCGCGCCGAGGCGACCGCTTCCGCGCCCGGATTTTCACAGAGGGAGAGATTGGCTACTGTGAGCGTCGCGCCTCGAAGCTTGCCAGTTACGCTGCTCGGTTCGCGGCAAAGGAAGCGGCGATGAAGGCGCTGGGCACCGGCTGGTCAGACGGCGTCGGCTGGAGGGACATCGAGGTCGTCAGTGAGCCGAGCGGTGCGCCGACGATTCGATTTCACGGGAGAGCCCTCGAACGGATGAGCGAGATCGGAGGGACGAGGGCCCTCGTGTCGCTGACTCATTCGGCTAATCTGGCAATGGCCCAGGTTGTCCTGGAGGGTGATCCGGCAAGGGCAGTGTTATGCGCCGCGCCCGCTGATGCCCACGTTAGATAGCAACTCGCAAGCAAAGGTCAAATAGCAAGATCACAGGTTGGGAAGGTGGGCTTGCCCGCGCTTCGGTTGAGTGTCTGCCCGTGACAGGCGGGGGCAAGCCCACCTTCCCAACCTGCGATCCTTCTCTGTTCTTGATTTCATGCGAAGGAGAGGAACTCGCGAAGGGTGCTGCCCAACTCATGCTCCCGCAACTTCGCGAGCGCACCCGCTTCTATCTGGCGCACGCGCTCGCGAGTGACTGATAGGTCTTGCCCGATCTCCTCGAGCGTCCGAGGCGTAGAGCCTGCTTCCAAACCATAATGCATTTTTAGTATCTTCGCTTCGCGCGGCGCCAGTTGCGCTAACGCCCGCTTGATTGCGCTGCGCCTTGACCAGTTGAGCGCCGCATTGAACGGATTCGCATAATCACCGTCGTCGATGAAATTAACTGCGGTCTCGCCGTTGTCGTTAGCCGGGACGTCGAGAGTCAGAGTGTGCTGTGCGAACCCCAGGGCCTCGCTCACTCTGTCCGGCTCTACCGCGAGTCGCTCCGCTATCTGGGCCCCGGTCGCTTCGGCGCTAGTCTCTTCGCGAATTGCACGCGACACGCGAGAGGCCTTGTTTATCAGCGCGAGTTCGGATGCGGGAAGCCGCACGATGCGGCTCTGCGTATCGAGTGCACGCGACATTGACTGGCGGATCCACCACATCGCATAGGTAGAAAACCTGAAGCCGCGCCGCCACTCGAACTTCTCCACCGCTCGCATCAATCCGACATTGCCTTCTTGAACCAGGTCGAGGAACGGCAGGCCTCTGCGCGAGAACTGACGCGCCACGGAAATCACGAGCCGCAGGTTTGCTTCGGTCATCTTCTGCTTGGCTGCGTTCAGCTCATTGATTGCCGCGGTGACCTTCTTTGAAAGATTGATCAACTCGCAATTCGAGACCAGCCCGCTCGCGAGGACCTTCGCCACCGACGCTTCCAGATCGAAATCTTCTTTCTGCTTCGTCGCCGGCTGCAACCCCGTTTCGTCCTTCCGGTCAGACCCTTTCGCGCTCATCCGCCGAGCGAGACAGCCGCCGGCGTCCACTAGCGCGACCAAGCGACGCTCTGCAGCAGGCTTGAACGTGATTGATCTAATCGAGCGAGATAGGGCCACCCGCCTCCTGGCGATTGCAGTTTGAGTGGTGTGCTTCTTACGCGCGCGTCGAGTCGATACGATCTCGAGGGAAGTCACATCGCGATATGTGGATTCGATCATGGCCAGGGCAGGATCCGATAGTTCCGAAACCAGCACACGCGTCGATGCGTAGCCTTCAACCACCGCTTTCTCGATCACGTCCGCGGGACTTTCCAGACCGCGCTGAAAGGCTCGCCTGAGGTGCAAGCAATAGTCGGCGACGATCAGCGATCTCGAAAGCAGCCTCATCAGACGGATTCTCGCTCGCTCGATACGCCTGGCTGCCGCAACTTCTCCTTCGGCGGTGAGCATTGACGACCGGCTGGCCTCGCGCAGATACAGCTTGAGAAGGTCCGTCCGATCGACGTCCTCTGCATCCTCTGCCTGCTCGTGCTCATCTGCAAAGCCGAATGTTTCCTCGCCGTTGACTTCACCCTGGCCGTGTTCGAAAGCGCTTTCAGTCTCTTCGATAATCATTGCCGTTCTCCTCGCCGGGATTGCGAGTTCAGGTTATCTGAGATCTTCGGACCTCTACGGTTTTGATTGTAGTCGGGGCTCGAGAACAAGAAAAATTAATAAAACTAAAATTGAATTCGGACCTAGCTAATACCGGGTCCGTCTGTGAGAGACGAAATGGAAGGGCGTTGAGAAGCGATCGGCGAGCGGCGATTCATTTCGTCCAGGCGCTGATGGGCGATCCTTCTCGAATGATGGTCTCCGTGCGGTCCGGCCCGGTGGAGATTAGCGCGACCGGCGCGCCGCATAGTTCCTCGACGCGGCTGATGTAGTCTTTGGCAGCCTGCGGCAATTCGTCGAACTTTGTCGTGCGGCTCGTTGTGACTTTCCAACCAGGCAGGGTTTCATAGACCGGTTCGCACTCGGCCAGCACGCTCGCGCCGTAGGGCATATCTGCTAACAACTCGCCGCGGCAACGATACCCAGTCGATATGTTGATCTCTTCGAACTCATCCAGCACATCGAGTTTAGTCAGCGCGAGAGCGTCAAACCCGTTCAGCATCACCGCATACCGCACTACCGTTGCGTCGAACCAGCCTGTTCGGCGCGGCCTGCCGGTCACCGCACCGTATTCGTTCCCGCGCTTCTGCAAGTAGGCCCCGTGTTCGTCTAATAACTCGGTGGGGAATGGACCGCCTCCCACGCGGGTGGTGTATGCCTTCGCGATCCCCAGAGCTCCGGTTATTTTCCTCGGCGCCAGACCCAGACCGGTCGCCGCGCCCCCGGCAGTGGCGTTTGATGAAGTGACAAACGGATACGTGCCGTGATCGACGTCGAGCATCGTCCCCTGCGCGCCTTCAATCAACACGGACTTACCATCTCGCGTGGCTGTGTTGATCATCGCCGCAGTGTCGCGGATAAAGGGCTTGAGGCGCAACGCGTCAGCGAGGAAATCATCAAGCGTGGAATCGACATCCATCGCCTGAACATTCATCGAGATCAACTCGAGGTTTTTCTCCTTGATGTTTGCTCGAATCTTCTCGCGCAGCAGGTCCGGATAAAGCAGATCACCCGCGCGGATTCCGGTGCGCGAGGCTTTGTCTTCATAAGCCGGCCCTATTCCTCGCATCGTAGTGCCCACGCTGTTAGCGCCCAGGCGTTCTTCGCGAGCCCGGTCGAGGGTTACGTGATAAGGCAGTATCAAGTGAGCGCGACTCGAGACGAACAGACGGCCCTCGCATTCGACCCCCAACTCTCGAAGCTCTTGAAGCTCGGAGTTGAACGCGCGCGGCTCGACGACCACCCCGTTGCCGATTACGCACGAACATTCGTCGTGGAGAATGCCGGAAGGAATGAGCCTCAGAATGAATTTTCGATCGCCTATGCGGACGGTATGGCCGGCGTTGTGGCCGCCTTGATAGCGAGCGACAATGTCAAAATGCGGCGCTAGTATATCGACGACCTTGCCCTTGCCTTCGTCGCCCCACTGGGCGCCCACTACGACGACGTTTTTCATGTCAGCCTATTTACCCGCGAGTCTCTGAAACAGGTTGCCGGAGCCACTCTCGCAGCTCTATTAGCAAGGCGGCGATGTCCTGCGCCGAAACAAACCTGCAGGCGCACACTATTTCTGACAACGTGTGCGCCTGCTGTTTCGGTGTAGCTGGCCCCGATCGCGGCTCAAGAAACGGTGCCGAGCGCGCGGTCAATCATGCGGGCGATATTGTCTTTGGACGTGGCGCCGACAACCCGATCCGTCTCGGTGCCACCCTTGAACAGGATCAAAGTCGGGATGCCCTTTATGCCGCAACGCTGAGCCGTAGGGTTGTTGTCGTCGACGTTCAGCTTGACGACCTTTGTCTTGCCCTGATACTTCTCAGCCACTTGTTCGACCGCCGGCGCCAGCATCTTGCACGGATGGCACCATTCGGCCCAGAAGTCTACCAGGACCGGCTGGTCTGATTTGAGAACTTCCTGCTCGAAGTTCTGATCGGTCACATCACTCACTAACTCGCTCATCACCACCTCCGAGATTCAATGCTTAGTACCGGCAGCAGCGAGCCGGTTTAGACCGTTGCGGAAGCTCCGACACCTACCAGCCTTTGGTAGAGCTCGACGTAGTGCCGCGCCGACTGGGTCCAGGAATAGTCTGCGCGCATACCATTGAGCATCAGTACCCGCCACAGATCGCGCTCCGCGTATTCCTGAAGCGCTTCGTGTATTTTCTCGAGCAAGCGCTCCGCGTCGTACTCATAGAACTTGAACCCGTTGCCGCGAAGTGGAACACGCTCGAAGTTCTCTATCGTGTCGTCCAAGCCTCCCGCCGCACGGACAATCGGCACCGTGCCGTACTTCAGCGAATACATTTGGTTCAGCCCGCAGGGCTCGAATCGTGAGGGCATCAGGAACATATCCGCGCCCGCCTCGATCTTGTGAGCCAGTTCGTTGGAGAAGCCCAAATACACGCCGACCTGAGAACGTCGCGCGTCGCGCAACGCTTGAAAGGCACGCTCGTAAACTTCTTCGCCGGACCCGAGAAGCACGAAGGCGACTCCTGCATCAAGCATTGTATCCGCGATTGAGAGAATCAGGTCGAAACCTTTTTGGTTTGACAGCCTCGATATGCAACCGATCAACGGGCGATTAAGGTCCTCGGGCAGCCCGAACGCGCCGAGCAGATCGCGCTTGCACTCGAGCTTACCGCTCAAGTCAGCAGCAGAGTAATTTCCCGCAATGTACTTGTCCGTTTCCGGGTTCCACTCATCGTAGTCGACGCCGTTGAGGATACCGAATAGATCATGGCGCCGCGCGCAAAGCACTCCGTCGAATTTCTCGCCGAACTCGGGCGTTTGAATCTCCGCGGCATAGCGAGGGCTGACGGTCGAGATTGCGTCCGAAAGAACCAGACCCGCTTTGAGCGCGCTCGCGAGATTGTAGAATTCGATACCACCTTCCGTTCGATCGATCCAATCGGGCAGACCAAACTTTCCTAGCTGGCCGGGATCGAACAAACCGGGAAACGCAATGTTGTGAACGGTGAACAGAATCTTCGTCCCGTCGAAGGCCGGATCGCCGTTGTAAACCGTCTTCAGATACGCGGGTACCAGTCCGGTCATCCAGTCGTTCAAGTGGATGATGTCGAAGTGCTCGCCAAACGCTTTTGCCAATTCGAGCAGTGCTCGGCTGAAGAATGCGAAGCGCTCTGCATCGTCAGGCTCTCCGTAGAGCTTTCCTCGCGAGAAGTATTCGGGTGCATCGATGAAGTAAACCGGGACTTCACCGGAACGATCAACATAAACCGCGATGCGACGCACGCCGAAATTGAAGGGCACGGCAATCTCGCCGGGTAAGCGCTCGCTGATCGCTTCGATCTTCTCGAGTTTGTAGCGCGGCATAACGACCCGAACCTTATGTCCGAGCCGCGCCAGCGCCTTCGGCAGGGCGCCCGCCACGTCTGCTAGCCCGCCGGTTTTTGCGTACGGTACGACTTCCGACGCTGCCAGTAAAATATTCAAAAGCGCGCTCCCATTGTCAGGAATCTGTGCCGCATCCGAATGAAAAACAGTAGCCGACCGCGAATGAAGTTGTCAAGAATACGGGCTCCGAAGATCGGCCTGAACTGAGATCGCTTCGCTAACGAAAACTTTGTCATCAACCACAGCGAGAAAGACAGCGGCATCCTGAGTTTCCACAGCGGGATTTCGTTCACTTGTGCTGGCTTCTCTGTTGGTGTAACGGTGAAGAAGATGGAGGATGGTAATGTCCGGGTTCAGCTCAATACACAGGTAAAGGCTTGGGTAACTTTGGTGCCGGCGGGTGAATCGCCAAGAAGTTTTTCAAGGGAGTCGAGATGTCTCTGAAGGAGGGAAGGCCAAGCTATATAGCCCCAATCACGAAGCCGTAGATTCTAGATCGCGAATCCGACGAAGGATATTGCTTTGTTCTGCCTCCGTTTGGAGTCTGCCTCGATTTAGAGCATCTATCTTGTCGCCCATCACTATGAATCCTTTCTCCATTTTATCTGATAGGCTCTCCATTCTATCTGATAGGCGGGCATCGACGTCCGCAAGATCACGTGCGAGTCGCGACTCTATTGCATCAAGCCGAGTATTGGTCGCGTCAATACGGGCATTTGTCTCATCAAAGCGTGTCTCCATGCTTTGCTTCATCTCTTCGACAAGCCGAAACAAGTCCGCTATCATCGGCTGAGTAGTTTTGCCGTCGCCGTCTCGCAGTTCTTTAGTAAGATCGTCGCTGCTCATTGACTCCTTTGTTATCATTGCACAAGCCGAGAATGTCAAGACCAAGCGTTATTATATTTGGCGATGTCTTAATTTAATCAAGACACCGGCCGTTATTTTGATTTCTACGCAATTCTTCAGCATTGAAAGTCACGCGAAGGAAGTCGTCAAAAAAACGGGCTCCGAAGATCAGCCTGAACTCAGACCAATACAGGCCGGGGAGTGAATGAGTATCGTTGCCCACCTGCCCTTAATATGGGTTACTCCTATGCGCTCAGCCAGCAACGACAACCGTAGCTTTCGATCGGCCCCATCACCGCCGTTTACGTGCGCGCCTATCTTGCGTATCAAATCTCCGGTAGCTGATTTCACCTTTCTTAGTGAAAATTGAAAGCAATTGTTATAGAATGCGAGCCGCCACGGAGACACAGGTTCCCCTGTCCGCCAGCTTCAATGTGGCGACAGCGCAAAAGTCATTAGAATGTGAGCTAAAGGACTAGCCGGAAGTTAGGTTCGCAATCTAGTCCACAGAAAGAACGCAAGCGCAAGCATCAACGCGCTTGAGCCGAAGGCGAACCGAGAATTGCGATCTCTTCAGCGAAAGATTTCTCTGACCGAATTGACAGAGGTAGCAAATCTCTCTGCTTCTCACCTCACTCGGCTCTTCAAGATTCAAACCGGACTAACCTCGGGCGAATATCTCAGACGACTCAGAATGGAAAAAGCCGCTCACCTCCTGGCAACAAGTGTACTGAGCATCAAGCAGATCATGGCACTGGCAGGCTACAACAACAAGACACACTTCGCGCGCCATTTCAGAAGGTCGTTCGACCTCTCACCCTCCCAATACAGGAGGCGCATCTCAACCTCATAGCGAAATGGTGATATCGGATTACAGATAGTGATATTCGCTGCCCCTTTGTTGTTGTAGGACGCAAGGTATCGTGTGATACTTTGCCTTCCCTGGCGGCTCTGTGCGAGTTCCTACAGAAAACAGGCCGTCCTCTGGCTGACCGAATAGCTGAAATTGAGAATGGTGCGCGTGCTCAGCCGCGAGCACGCGCACCCGAGGGTACCGTTTCTCCTTTAGCGGCTAGAAGGGTACGCCTCGCGGCGAGGACCGACACCCAGGAAGTCCGAACTGCGCGGCGTTCCCTCTTTTTTTCCACCGCATTAATAGTCCCTTCTGGCTATGAAGTCAATGCTGCTAATAGAATCCCCGGCCCTCGCGAAAGTGTTCGCCGAAGTCTTTGAGAAACTTGGCTGGACTGTTGCTATCTGCACTAGTCGCGACTGTGCAATGAGCCAAGTGGCCGGAAGTGAGCCTTACGACCTCATTCTACTGCGCTATCCTGTGCCGGGAACAAATGGAGTGCAGCTTGTTAGGTTCATCCGGTCGCTTGAGCACCGGATGACGACTGCCGTTGTGATGGTCACTGGTATCGGAGAGGTAACAGACGAAGCGAAAGCGGCGGGCGCCGATGAGGTCTTAATCAAACCCGTTAACGTGAGCGCCCTGATCTGGGCTGTGAACAAGCACGTCTCGTGAATTGGTAATCAGTGGTAAGTCAATGGTCGGTAATCGGCGGACGTGCGGTCACGGCTGAGAATTTAATTCTTTGAAAGTCGGATTATTCGGATGGCGATTCGCGTCTAGGAGTAATAGCGAACAAATGAGCTACGAGGCTTCTTAACAAATCAGAGTGTTTCTTAGTTCTCGCTAGAGCCTACAAGTGTCTTGGTCAACCGACGGAGCTATGAATCGCTTAAGTTTGTTGAAGCTAGAACTCAGTAATGTAAAGGAGAGAGGATGTCAGGAAAGAAAACCAGCCAGAAAAAGCGGTCAGGTTTACTGACGCGGCGCAGGCCCCAAGTCGTCATTGCCGTTGGCTTCGTGCTGAGCCTGATCGCAGCCTTGACTATGCTGGCTAACTCTGGCGCATTCGATTCTTCGCTCAGGCAAAAGGGTAAGCAACGGCAAACAGTATCGCTGGCGAGCCTGAACTCGAACAGCCCGTCGAAGGAATACATCTACGCAGGCGGGCGGC
>JBBPIG010000043.1 GCA_038040445.1 Acidobacteriota bacterium
AGAAAGCAGAAGGCAGAAGGCAAAGCAGAATGCAGAAAGCAGAAGGCAGAAGGCAGCGAACAGCAAGAGCCACAATCAGGCCCACTAGACTGCCTTCTGCCTTCTGCCTTCTGCCTTCTGGGTTCTGCCTTCCGCCTTCTGCCTTCTGCCTTCTGCTTTGCGCTCTCACCGTCTCGGCGGTGATCGGTCTCTGTTCGTGCGCGCTTAGCGCTGACCGGGGAAACGCTCCAACCCAGAACGCATCACCGTCCCGGCAAGACGTTGCGTCTAAAGCGGCGGCCAGGAAATCAGCGGCGACCGATCCCAACAAGTTCGCGGTGGTCGTAGCAGGTGTGGGAGGCGAAGAAGCTTACACGAAGAAGTTCACTGCTCAGGCGACGCGCTTGTACGAAGCGCTGACTGCGCAGCTTGGCTTTGCTGCTAAGAACGTCTTTCTGCTGACCGAGACGGGCGGGGGCCCCGAAGACGGCGCTCGTGAATCTGATGCAGCTCCGTCGCGGCGCGCGACCGCCGACGAGGTGCGCAAAGCTTTCGCTTCGATCAAGTCCGCTGCAAACGCCGATAGCCTCATGCTGGTCGTGTTGATCGGGCACGGGTCGTTTGACAACCAGCAAGCCAAGTTCAACCTGATCGGCCCGGACCTCGCCGCGAAAGACTATGCCCAGTTGATCGGCTCGCTGCCAAACAAAAGAGTTTTGTTCGTTAATTGCGCAAGCTCATCAGGCGAGTTCATCAAGCCGTTGTCAGGCGAAGGCCGCGTCGTGATTACGGCAACGCGCAGCGGCAGCGAACAGAATGCTACGGTCTTCGCCGATAACTTCATAGCGGGGCTGTCGGATGGCGCGGCGGACGCCGATAAGAACGGACGTGTCTCGGCGCTCGAAGCGTTCAATTACGCAACCAAGCTGACGGCTGAATGGTATAAGGAGAAAAAACGTCTGGCAACCGAGCACGCGCTGATCGATGACAACGCGGACGGCGCTGGCCACGAAGAAGCGGCGAGCGGCGACGGCACCCTCGCCAAGGTCGTCTACGTTGACTCCAAGCACGTCGAAGAGGCAGCCGGAGATGTTGAACTCGGGCGATTGATCAAAGAGCGCCAGCGGCTCGAGGAAGAGGTTGAAAAGCTGAAGGCTCGCAAGAGCGAGATGAAACCGGAAGCTTACGACGCGGAGCTTGAACGGGTGCTGGTTGAACTCGCCACGGTGAATCAGCAGATTAAAGCTCGCCAAAAGTAAGCCTGTGCGGGCGGGTGTCCGCCCTCGGTACGCGAGACTCTTGTGAAAAACCCCAACTTCAGTTGGGGGTTTTCACACGGTCTCACGCGCGGAAGGACTGTTATTGTAGCGGAAGGAGGGGCGGCCCCGAACCGCCCTTACAGGTTGACTTGATGAGACGTCTTGGGATCATAGCTATCGTTTTCTTTTTCGGCTGCTCATTCAATTCGAGCTCCGCCCAGGAAGCCACCATTGAACGAGCACGCCTTCTGCTGAAACACGGGGCCTACAAAGAAGCCATCGCCGCCTACTCGACTCTTCTGCAAAAGAACCCCGCGGACCGCGAGGCCTTCGACGGCATCACTCGAGCCCAGACTGAGACCGGCCAATACGAGACCGCGGAGAAGAGGCTGCGCGCGTTTCTCAATGACCATGCGACGGACGGGAGCGCTCGCTGCTCGCTCGGTGAGATTGAGTTTCAGACTGGCCGTTACGCTGACGCTGCCACGGATTTCGAGCGCGCAGCAAAGGAGGCGAAGGGGCCGGTAGCGCTCCAGGCGAACGTGGGCCGCGCGCGCGCGCTTCTCGCTCAAGGAAAGGACACCGAGTCTCGAGCGCCGCTGCTCGAAGCAGGCCGTTACTACACCGAAAGCCAGCCGCGCACCGCCCCGGAATTGGTCCTGGTTGCCCAAGCCTTCGCCTTGCTTGAAAAGTTCCAGGACGCAAATGAGTTTTATCAGGACGCCCGCGAAGCTGATCCAACCTACATCGAAGCTTTCATCGGTCAGGGTGAGTTGCTCAACCGGAAGTACCGCTACGACGAAGCCCCAAGCCTGTTTCAAGACGCGTTCAAGATCAACGAGGGCTCCGCCGATGCGCAAGCCGGTTACGCGGCGAGCGTGCGTTTCAGTTCGAATGAGGTTGCGTCGGTTGCAGTCGAGCGGGCGCTCAAGGTGAATCCGAATCACGTCGGCGCACTCGTGCTGCGGGCCTGGCTGAACCTCGAAGCCGATCAGTTCGACCCGGCGTCCAAGTCGCTCGATCGAGCTCTTGCGGTGAACCCCAACTCGATTCAAGCAATGGGCGTTCGAGCCGCGATGTTCTATTTAGCCGATCGAAAGCCCGATCTGGACGCCGTGATCAAACGCGCGCTGGCCGTCAACCCTCACGCCGGCGAAGTCTTCGACACTCTCGCGCAGTTTGCGGTGAACAACCGGCGCTATACCGATGCCGTTGATTATGGCCGCCGCGCGATCGAGCTCTCTCCCAATCTTTGGAGCGCGCGGACTCAGCTAGGGATTCAGTTGCTGCGGGTCGGGCGGGGTGAGGAGGGCCGCGCGGAGCTCGAGCGGGCATTCAAGGGTGACCCGTTCAATCCGTGGGCCAAGAACACGCTCGACCTGCTCGACTCGATGAAGGACTACGTCGATACAGTGCGCGGGCCGTTCCTGATCAAGTCGTCGTCAAAGGAAAGCGGCGCGTTCGCAGCGTACGCCGCTGATCTGATGGAAGAAGCGCACAAGAAGCTCACCTCAAAGTACCGCTTCACACCGCCCGCGCCGATTTCGATTGAAGTGTTTGCCGACCACGACGACTTTGCGGTGCGCTCGCTTGGTGTTCCAGGTTTGGGTGCGTTGGGGGTCTGCTTCGGCCAGGTGATTGCGATGGACAGTCCTTCGGCGCGGCCACCGGGTGAGTTCAACTGGGGCAGCACGCTGTGGCACGAGTTCGCTCACGTGATCACGCTCGAGGTAACCGATCACCGGATACCGCGGTGGTTTTCCGAAGGGCTGTCAGTCTACGAAGAACGCCGGGCGCGAGCAGGGTGGGGAGACAACTGGTCGCTGCGGAATCTGAAGGCTTTCACCGATGGCCGCTTCGTCAAGATCAACGATCTCGACGCGGCGTTTACACATCCGAAGTCACCCGACGGAGTGCCGCTCGCTTACTTTCAAGCTTCGATGGTGTGCGAGTTCGTGGAAGAGAAGTTCGGCTTCGAAGGGATTCTTAAGATGCTGGCCTCTTACAAAGAAGGAGCGAAGACGCCTGATGTTTTGCAACGCGTGCTCAAGCTGCCCTCAGACGATTTCGATCGCGCGTTCAATGATTATGTTCGATCGAAGACCAGCGCCTGGGTTGAAGCAATCGGCAGCGGCCCGATTCGCGCCGCGGCGGGACAAACACTTTCAAAGGACGCGCTGCTCGCGGTGCTCAAGGCGAGGCCGAACGATTACTTCGCTAATCTCCGCCTTGGCGCGATGTACAAGACTGAAGGCGACGCGGAAAAAGCCATAGAACACCTGCGCCGCGCCTCCGAGCTGTTCCCGTACTACACCGGGGAGGGAAATCCGTACGCGCTGCTGTCGGAGATCTACGAGGCCCGAGGGCAGAAGCCGGAAGCGGCGTCGGTGCTCGACACGCTCGTCAGGTACGACGAGACCAACGCGGGCGCGCTCGCGAAGCTGGCGCGGTTGCGACTCGCATTGGGGGATCGCAAGGCGGCAGTCGAGGCGCTCAAGCAGAGCTTCTATATTCAGCCGTTCGACCCCAGCTTGCACAAGCTCGCGGGCGCCGTTTATCTTGAGTTGGGCAACCCCTCAGAAGCGATTCGCGAGTTTCGAGTGCAGATAGCGCTTGCGCCGGCCGATCTGGCGGAAGCTCACTACGATCTTGCACGGGCGCTTGAAGCGGCGGGCAATCACGCCGAGGCTCGCCGCGAGGTGCTGCGCTCGCTCGAGATCGCGCCGGGGTTTGATAAGGCGCAGGAGCTTTTGTTGAAGCTCCGCGCAAGCAGGCAACCCTAGATTGAGAATCGAGAATTGAAATTTGAAAATTGCAAATTACAAATTGCAAGTGATCTTGATCCTGGTCGTACTGGCGGCCACGCTTACGCCGCTGACTCTCTCGTCGGCAAGCGGGACGGCGGAGAAGTCTTTTCACTACGACGACGCTCGGCTGGGTGAGAAGAAAGACGAATCGGACAAGTTCAAGTTCGCGCGGGTGAAGATTGCTCCAATGTATGCCGGCGCGGATCTTGGCGACCGCGGCGAGCACTGGTCGCACGATTACCCCGAAGCCGGGCTGCACTTCTCAAAGATTCTCTCTGAGCTTTCAAAGCTCCAGGTAGTGCTCGACGAAGACGAGTACATCTTCTCATTTGACGATCCCAACTTGATGAAGTATCCGTTCGCCTACATGTGCGAGGTCGGAGTTATGCAGTTGACCGACCCCGAGATCCAGGGAATGCGCGAGTATCTCTTGCGCGGCGGGTTCCTGCTGGTGGATGACTTCCGGGGGTCAAGCCAAATGCGGAATTTTGAGTATCACGTGAAGCGAGCGTTTCCCGAAACCGAATATCAGATCAAGCCGCTGGACCTCACGCATCCGATATTCAACTGCTTCTTTACAATCAAATCGCTCGACGTGCGTCCTCCTTACGATCGGTATCGACCCGAGTTCCTCGGTCTCGAAGACAAGCGTGGGCGGCTGATGATGGTCATCAACTACAACAACGACGTGAGCGATTACTGGCAATGGTCTAACGACCCGTTCATGCCGATCGATGATACAAACAGCGCTTACAAATTCGGCGTGAACTATGTGTTCTACGCGTTGACGCATTAAAAGAAATGGTTCCGAGTTCCGGGTTCGTGGTTCCGGGTTCTTCGATGACACTTCATTTTGAAAGCGCGAACCCTGAACCCGGAACCCGGAACCCTGAACCCCGAACCCGGAACCCTGAACCTTAATCGAGGAGAGAATGGCAATAGATACTCAAGAGATCATCCGAGAAGACGAACTGCTGCTTGATAAGCTCGTTGCGGCGCGCCAGCAGGTTCTCAACGAGGTGCGCAAGGTCATCGTCGGGCAAGACGAAGTCATCGATCAAACGCTCATATCGCTATTCGTAGGCGGCCACTCGCTGGTTACTGGCGCGCCGGGACTCGCGAAGACGCTGTTGATAAGAACTCTCGCAAACGTACTCGAATTGTCATTCAAACGAATTCAATTCACACCCGACCTGATGCCGTCCGACATCACCGGCACCGACATCATCGAGGAGGACCGCTCGACCGGGCATCGCAAGCTCGAGTTCATTCACGGGCCGATCTTCGCCAACATCATCCTTGCAGATGAAATCAACCGCACCCCACCAAAAACTCAAGCCGCGCTGCTCGAAGCGATGCAAGAAGGCAGCGTCACGGTGCAAGGGACGACTTACACTCTGCCGAAACCGTTTTACGTGTTGGCTACTCAGAACCCAATCGAGATGGAAGGCACCTATCCGTTGCCCGAGGCGCAGCTTGACCGGTTCATGTTCAACATCCAGATCGGCTATCTGAACGAGGACGACGAAGTCGACGTGGTGAATCAAACGACTTCTAATCAGGACATCAGGTTTGAACGCAACGTGACCGGCCCCGACATCCTGGCATTCCAGCGGTTGGTCCGGCGGGTGCCCGTAGCGGACTCGGTTACTCGCTATGCCGTGAAGCTGGTAGGCGCGAGCCGCCCGGTGTCTGATAGCTCGCCGGATTTCATAAAGCGCTGGGTGAACTGGGGAGCGTCGCTTCGAGCGTCGCAGTTCTTGATTCTCGGCGGCAAGGCTCGCGCGGTGATGAGCGGGCGCTACAACGTGTCATGCGAAGACGTGCGCGCGCTGGCTTATCCGATACTGCGTCACCGGATACTACTGAACTTCCACGCGGAGTCGGAACGGGTTAAGCCGGATGACGTGATTCGCCGGTTGATCGAGACCGTGCCCGAACCTAAATCAGGGCTATAGGGGTAGCATCCATGCAGACCATCGTCGTCGCGTTCGTCCTTAGTTTGCTCTTTTTTCAATCGTCAGGGCAGGGTAAGAAGACCGATCGCGAGTTTGACGAAATGAACGGCCCGGTTCGATTTGTGCGCGTCGATACGGAAGACGTACGGGATCAATCCGGGAATCCTAAGAACAACGCGCGCGCCCTTGAGAGGATCGCCTCATATGATCCCAGCGGAAGAATGACAGAAGAGATTGTCGGTGTTGGAAGCAATTGCGCCGCATCGCGCCACGTGTTCAGCTACGACGCCGCCGGCAACCGAACGGAAACCGTCTATTGGGGCAAGGACGTAGTCCCGGGAAATAAGACGAGCCCGCCTCAGCCTCACGGTTCACCGGTAGAGCGCAAACAAGTCTTCAAGCTGAACAAGTCCGGTGAGCGTTCCGAAGTCGACGAGTATGACAGTGCGGGAAGACCCTTGGGCAAGACTCGATACAAGTACGATGACAAAGGTCGCGTCAAGGAGATCATCGAAGAAAACAACTCCACCTCCTATCGTTGCGAATTCAAGTACAACGACTCAGGACTGCCAAGCGAAAGGGTATGCGAGTACCCGGATTTCAGAGGCCGCGACAAAACTCAATACGCTTACGAGTTGGCTGCGACAGGCAGTTGGATAAAAAGGACTGCCAAAGTATCAAGCGTAGCGCCTAACGGCTCTGTGCATGAAAGCACTCGAATATTCTATCGAGAGTTTCAGTACTACTCGTCGGCGGAAGATCAAGCGCAGCCGCAAGCGGTTGCCGAAAGGTTTGACGCTACGAAACTCGCCCCTTGCCCGCCGATGATAATTCGCAAGTCTGGCGGCGTCTTTCAAGGCAGCGCGACGAGGCGCGTTGAACCGCGATATCCGCCCGACGCGATTGCGGCGCGGATTAGCGGATCCGTGGTGGTCGAAGTGACCGCTGATGAAGAAGGCAGAGTGATTTCTGCGCGGGCCATCTCGGGTCCAGTCGAATTGCGCGGAGTGGCTGTCGAGGCGGCGAAGGGGTGGGCGTTTCGCCCAACTTCGCTTTCAGGAACGCCGGTCAAGGTCATCGGCACAATCACATTCAACTTCAATCTCTGACTCATTCGGCGGCCCGACTGGAGATGCAAAACCTCACGCAACAACCCGGCACGCGATTCCTGGCCCCCGAGATTCTCGCACGCATAAGTTCTCTCGAACTCATCGCGCGCTCGGTCGTCGAAGGTTTTATCTCGGGACTGCATCGTTCGCCTTATCTCGGCTTCTCGACCGACTTCGCAGAGCATCGGCAGTACATGCAGGGAGACGATTTGCGCCATCTCGACTGGAAACTGCTCGCGCGCACCGACCGGCTCTACATAAAAAAATATCAAGGCGACACTAACGCGCGAATACACTTGCTCGTTGACTCGAGCGCCTCGATGGGCTACTCGAGCGGTGAAGTCACCAAGCTCCAGTACGCGCAGTACCTCGCCTCCTCGCTGGCGTTTCTTGGAGTTCGTCAACACGACTCGGTTGGACTGGTCGCGTTCGATGAAGATGTGATCGAACACGTGCCGCCGAGCTCGCGCGCGGGCCATCTGCGCACGATCCTCGGCGTGATCGAGCGGCTCGCGCCCGGACGGGGGACTACGATTGCCGATCTGTTGAATCGTACGGCGGAGTTGCTCACGCGAAGAGGGATCGTCGTGCTGATATCGGATCTCTATGACGAGCCCGAACGTGTGATTGAAGGGCTCGAGCATCTGCGCTTTCGTGGCAACGAAGTGATCGTGTTTCACGTGATGGACAAGCAGGAGCTGGATTTCGATTTCATCGAGCCGGTCGTGCTCGAAGACGCCGAAACCGAAGAACAGCTACACGTCTTGCCCGACGTCTTGCGCGATGAGTATCTGCGCGCGATCAACTCGCACATCGAGTCGTTGCGCGCAGGTGCGGCTCGCAATCGGATCGACTATGAGATGCACCGGACGTCGGAGCCGCTCGACGCGTCGTTGTTCGCGTATTTGGCTCGGCGGTCGCAGTTTGGATAACTTGGAGAACGACGTTCCTAATGACCGAACTAGCGAAACAGGCCTTCGGTTGGGAGGTAGAGGAGGATGCCAGCGACCTGATTGTTGCGTGACGGCACATGGCCTTCCTGAATCCAATCTTTCTTCTCGGAGCGATGGCGGCGGCATTGCCGGTGCTCGTTCATCTCGTGCGTCGAACGCGCGCGCCAAGGATTCAATTCCCATCACTGATGTTCCTCCGAAAGATCGAGCAGAAGACCATCCGCCGCCGCAAGCTTCGCAACCTGCTGCTGCTCTTGATGCGATGCGCGGCGTTGCTTCTACTCGCGCTCGCCTTCGCAAGGCCTTTCTTTACCAGTTCCAACCCGGTCTCCGCGTCCGGAGATCACACGAGCACGGTCATTCTGGTTGACGGGTCTTACAGCATGCGCTACGGCGAAGTGTTCAATCGGGCGCGGCAGTCCGCGCGCAACATGATTAATGATGCGGCGTCAGACGAGCACCTTGCCGTTGTGCTGTTCTCCAGGAACTATCAAGTGTTGATGCCGCTGAAAGCCGATCGCGCCGAAGCGGGGACAGCGGTGAACCAGATGGAGCCGGGTCTCGATTCAACCGACTATCTGCAAGCTATTCAAGCCGCGGACGCGATTCTGAAAGACGCCAGTCGCGGCCTGCATCGCATCTACCTCATCTCTGATTTTCATGATGCCGGTTGGAATCGCGCGGCGCCGCAGGTCAAGCTTGCTCCCGATGTGAAACTGTTTCCTATCGATGTGTCGGACGCAAAAACTGCGAACCTGGCGGTGTCCGGGGTCGTTGCCGATCCCGTCGTTTACTCGCAGAAGTACGCGGGCAAGGCAGTCGCTCGGATCAGCAACTTCGGGGCGGAAGAGGTGGATGCGGCTATCGAACTGAAGCTCAACGACCTTCCGGTCGAACGAAAGCCGTTGAGTCTCGCTGCCGGCACAACCGTCAACGTCGAGTTCACGGGATTCAATGTTCCTGAGGGCTCCAACCGCGCGTCGGTCGAGATCACCGGCGACGGCTTCCCGCTCGATAACAAGTTCTTCTTCACCATCAGACGCGACAATCAAACGCGAGTGTTTGCGATCGACACCGCCGCGCGCGGCAGAAGCGAGAGCTTCTTTCTACAGCAGTCGCTCGCCGCCGGCGAGAACAACCAGCACGCTCTAACCGTGAAGACCGCCGGCAGCGTAAACCCGACAGAGCTCGAGCCGTACCGGGTCGTGATCTTAAACGACGCGGCGAACATCAACGAAGGACTCGCCTCCGGGCTGAAGAACTTCGTTGAGCGCGGCGGCGGGCTGATCCTCGCCGCCGGCAAGCACACCGACGCGAGCGACTTCAATCGCCTGCTTGGATCAATCGCGCCCGCCCAGCTCGGCGAGATCGTTCAGCCGCGCGGATACGCTTTGATGAGTCAGGTGAAGACCGATCATCCGATCTTCAATGCATTCGCGCGCAGCGGCCGATTGACCTCGACGCGGATCTACGGCTATCACCGCGCTACCGCTAAAGAGGGAGCGCTGACTATTGCGGCGCTGGATGACGGGAGCCCGATAATAGTCGAAGGCTCGGCGGGAAGAGGTAAAGTCTTGCTGGTGACGACGACGCTGGACACGGCCTGGAACGACCTGCCGCTCACGCCGATGTTCCTTCCGCTGATGCGCCAGATGCTCGAGTATTTGGGAGGGCGCGAGGCCGCTTCTTCTTACACGATTGGGCAGGCGTTTACGACGCCTCCCGACAAAGACGGTTCATTGCCGGCGGTTGATAGTCCCGGAGGAAAGCGAATTGATGACGTAAGAAAGAATTCCTCGGGCGAGCAGTCGTTGGATGCGAGCGAGATCGGGTTCTATCGGCTTCGTTATCGGGATCGCGACGAGTTCGTTGCGGTGAATCTCGACACGAAGGAATCCGATCTGACGAAGCTCAACGTCGATGAATTGATAGCGAGCATTTCGCCGTCGGCGGATGATAAGAACGCACAGCCCGCTCAGCCGCCTCGATTGACCGCCGAAGAAAGAGAAGCGAGGCAGCGGCTATGGCTGCCGCTGCTGCTTACGGCGCTCGCGTTGTTTGTAGCCGAAGCGGTCATTGCCAGGCGGATTCGGATTCCGAAGTTGATCTAAAGGGGATTAACCACCAAGGCACAAAGACACGAAGGGGAAGATAGAAGATAGAAGATAGAAGAGGGGAAGACGTGGTGCGCGAAGAAGGTCCAGATTCGGAATGAGACATTCGTCTTTTTTTCTTCGTGTCTTTGTGCCTTTGTGGTTAAGTCCCATTGGTCGCTCCGAGAAATCGGGTTATACTCGATCAAATAGTTTTAGGAGGATCGTGTTATGAGTCCTCAATTGCAGAACGTCAGCGAAGTCATTAAACAAGTCCGCAGGCGAATTCGCACTCGCCAGGCGCTGCGAGGCGCGGCTATCACGCTTGGGGTTGCGGCGGTATCGCTGTTGATTGTCTCTCTGGCCGCCGGTCTGCTCAAGCAAAGGCACGCCGTGCTGATGGTCCTCCGACTTCTGCCGGTCGCTTTGACGATGGTCTCCGCATGGCTGTTCATTCTCCGCCCTCTGCGCGAAAGGATTCACGATGCCAGGATAGCGCGGCTGATCGAGGAGAAGTGTGGGTTGGGCGACCGCCTGGTCACGTCGGTGGACTACTCGGAGAATCCGCGCGAGGCCTCGCCCGCGATAGTCGAAAGGCTGATCACCGACGCATCCCGCCGGTCTTCGTCTGTTGATCTCGATCAGGTCGTAAATCGACGCGACGGCTACGCCTACGGCGCAGCGGCGGCGCTAATACTTTTGTCCCTGGTGGGTGCGTTGGTGCTCGGTCCGCGATCGGTCTCGAGCGGACTGACTGCGCTGTACTCCACGGATGACGAATCGGTCGCGGCCAGCTCGATGTTCATCAACGTCAGTCCCGGCACTGCGCGAGTGCCTCGCGGTTCGGATCAGAAACTAAAGGCGACGCTTGCGGGCTTTGATTCGGCGATTGCTCAAGTGTTCGTGCGCAAGGTCGGCGCCGACAACTGGGTAGCTCACACGATGGAGCCCGCGAAGAACAACGGCGAGTTTCAGTTCCTCATCTTCAATATTCAAGATTCGGTCACTTACTATGTCGAATCGAAGGACGTGCGTTCGCCGGAGTTCTCGCTCGAGGTCGTAGACCTGCCGTTCGTCAAGCAGATAGACCTGGTTTTTAACTTTCCGGCTTACACGCGGCTCGCGAGTAAGAAGATCGAGAACGGCGGAGAAGTCGCCGCGCTCAAGGGCACGGTCGTTCAGGTCACCGCCGGTTTGAGTGCAAATGCGAAAGCTGCGCGCATCGTGATCAGCGACGGAACGAAGGTCGAGATGACGCCCGGCGACGATAACCACTTCACCGGCCAGTTCACGGTCAAGCAGAACGGCACATATCGCATCGAGCTCACGAGCGAGGGCGGGGAGCGGTACAACGGCTCGAACGAATACGACATAACCGTGATCGAAGATCACGGGCCGACCATCGTCATCGATAAACCCGGCCGCGATATGAAGGTCAGCAGCATCCAGGAGGTGTTTACCCAGGTGCGCGCGGAAGACGACTTCGGCGTGTCGTCGGTCGAGCTTTATTACTCGGTCAACGGAGGCGAGGAAAAGAAAGTACAGTTGCAAGACTTGAAGAGCGACGCCGCGCACGCGCTGTCCGGCGCGCACACTTTCTTCCTCGAGGAGTACGGGCTGCAACCCGGCGATTTCATCTCCTACTACGCGAAGGCGCGTGACAATTCGGCCAACCCTCAAGAATCGACCAGCGATATTTACTTCATGGAAGTGCGGCCGTTCGATCGCGAGTTCCGCGAGGCTCAACAGAGCGGCAGCGGAAGTGGCGATCAGGATTCGAACGCGCTCACGCGGCGGCAGCGCGAGATCATTGCCGCGACGTTCCGTGTTCAGCGCGAACTTCGGACTTATACGCCGGCCGAGAAAGATGAGAACTTTGGCGCGGTCACGCTGAGTCAGGAAAAGCTCAAGACCGACGCCGAGAATCTGGCCGAACGCATTCGGCGCAGGCTTGGCGATCAGCTCAACTCGCAGCCCGACTACGCGAAGCTGATTGAATATGTCACTCAAGCCTCGAAGGAAATGTCGACGGCGATTGATGAACTGCGCGGCAAGAAGACTAAGGAAGCGCTTCCACCCGAGCAGCGTTCTCTGCAGCAGCTTCTTCGCGCGGAGGCGATCTTCCGCGATATTCAAGTCGCGCGCGGCGGCGGACAGGGTCAGGGCAAGAGCCAATCCGAACAGCAGGAGCTGGCCGATCTGTTCGAGCTTCAGCTCGACAAGATGAAGAACCAGTACGAGACGGTCCAGCGCCAGCAGCAGGAGACTCAGACGCAACAGCAGGACGAGATCGCCCGCCGGCTTGCGGAGCTTGCGCGCCGTCAGCAGCAACAGCTTGAACAGAAAATGCGATCGCAAATGCAGCAGCAGGGCGGCGGATCGCAGCGGCAGCAGCAGGAAATGATCGACGAAGCTCAGAAGATGGCTCGCGAGCTTGAAAAATTGTCGCGCGACCGCCGCGATCAGAAGCTCGCCGAGGCTGCCCGACAAATGCAGCAGGCGGCGGATGAGATGAAGCGCGCGCAGGCGTCTCAATCACAATCACAGTCATCTTCTTCATCGCAGGGCGGCGGAGAATCAACTGCGCAACAGCTCCGCGCGCTCGATCGGATGGAGCAAGCCAGGCGCACTCTGGAATCAGCCCAGCGCGCCGGCGGGCAACAGAATGTGCAAAAGCTTCGACAGCAAACCGAAGAAGCGTTGAAGCGCCAGGAAGAGATTTCACGCAGCGTGGATGAGCTTGCGCGCAACGGACAAGCCGGAAGCGCCGGCGAAGCGAAGAAGCAACAGATTGGCGAGCGCAAACAAGCGCTCGCCGATCAAGTCGCCGGCCTGGAACGAGACATCGATCAAGCGGCGCGCGGTATGGGCCAGGAACGTCAGCAGGCGAGCGACAAGCTCCGCGAAGCTGCCGGCGCGATTCGTCAGAACCGAATCCCCGATCGAATCCGGCAGAATCAGCAACTGATCGCCAACGGTTGGTACGATCAGGCGCGCGAGCGCGAGCGAATCATCAAGGGCAATCTCGAAGAGGTGCTCAAGGACCTTCAAGCAGCAGAAGGGGGCGCGAAAAACCGCGCTCAGGGTGAGGGACTGGAAGAGGCGCTGAACCGCGCGCGTGAGCTTGCCGACAATCTTGAATCGCTGCGCCGCAAAATGGAATCCGGCGATCAGGAGGGCCAGAATCAGAACGGCCAGCAGCAGGGTCAGCAGGGAAGTCAGGCTGGACAGCAACAGGCTCAAACTGGCCAGCAGAGCCAATCTCAAGGCAGCCGTGGCCAGCGCGGCCAGCAAGCGGGTGGGCAACAGAACCAGCAGGGTCGGCAGGGCCAACAGGGTCAACAGTCAGGTTCGCAGGCAGGCCGTCAGAATGAGCAGGGTCAACAGGCGGGTCAGCAGGCACGCGGGCAGCGATCGGGTCGACAGCAGGGGCAACAGGGGCAACGAGGCCAACAGAATCAGTCTGGTCAGCAGGCCGGCCAGCAAGGACAACAAGGGCAGCAAGGCCAGCAAGGTCAGCAGGGCCAGCAGGGCCAGCAGGGAAAGCAAGGCCAACAAGGACAAGGGCAAGGCCAGCAAGGGCAACAGGGCCAGCAGGGACAACAAGGGCAACGCCAGGGCCAAGGACAGGAACAGCAAAGCCAACAAGGACAAGGCCAGCGAGGTAGCCAGCAAGGCGGCCGTCCTTCAAACGGCGGCGCCTATGATCCAAAGTCAATGGCTGGGGGACCGCCAAGTGGTGGACTGCGCCAGCTCGAAAGCGAGCTTCGCCAACGGCTCGCCGACGCTGAAGATCTAAAACGCGCGTTAGGCCGCAACAGTGATCTTGCGCGCGACCTCAATCGCGCGGTCGAGCAGTTGCGACGCATGAACCCGAATGCGTTCGCTGATCCGGCGCAGCTTGCGTTGCTCAAGAGCGAAGTGATCGACCCCCTGCGGCAAATCGAGATCGAGCTTGCGCGAAGGCTTCAAGCGAAGCTCGGCAACAACGGCCCCGGCGCGTTCGGCGACGGCGACGCTCCCGATCGCTATCGAAAGATGATCGAAGACTACTATCGCAGGCTGTCAGCCCGGCAGCCTGAGCAGAAGCCTTAGATCGAGTGTGAGGTTTCAAAACACTCGAAGTCGTCGCTAGGTGGCGGGCAAAATGCGATGCGATGGCTAAAAGGCATCAAAGGCGAATTCCAACCACCCCGAAAGCTTTTGCCGGATGAGCTAAGAACGAACAAATCAAATCTAAACGGAGTCTAGCATATGGAGAAGAGAGGGACGCTCTTGAATCGTCTAGCAGTCGTACCTTTGCTGTTGGTGTTCCTGTTGACTGCGGCCGCGAGTCGGGTTGCCAATGCCTCTCGCGTTCACAAGTCTTTCGCCGCGCTCTCCGCCAGGTTGTCTGAGACTGGCGGTTATTTCGACTCGGACAATCTCATTTCCAACGAAACCTCCTATCTTCACGTGGTCGGCAAGCTGCGCGAGTTGGGAGTCAGCGGCGGCGTTTATATCGGAGTCGGACCGGATCAGAGTTTCTCCTACATCGCAAAGATTCGCCCGAAGATCGCGATCATGATCGACATTCGCCGTGACAACCTGCTCCAACATCTGCTCTTCAAGGCGCTGTTCGCCCGGTCGCGGAATCGCATCGAGTATTTGTGCACCTACTTTGGTAAGCCGTTTCCAAAAACCAAGGGTTGGGAGAATCGCAGCGCAAAGGATCTCGTTGAATACATCGACGGCACTGCGTCCGACGCCAGGTTGTTCGAGAGGACGCTGAAGGAAGTACGCCAGGACGTTCAGAAGTTCGGGATACCGCTGTCTCAGTCGGATCTGGAAACCATCGCGAAGGTACAGCGGGCGTTCTTTGGCGCCGGGCTCGACATACGCTACTCGAGCTACCATCGCCCCCCTCGTTCGATATACCCACCCTATCGCGACCTGCTGCTGGAGACCGATCTCGCGGGTCAACAGCAGAACTACTTCAACTCCGAAGACGATTTTCAGTTCATCAAGAAGCTCGAGGACCAGGACATGATCGTCCCGGTGGTGGGCGATCTATCCGGCCCGCAGGCGGTGAAGGCCATAGGTCAATACACCGCCGAGATCAAAGAGCGGGTGTCGGCCTTCTACGTCTCAAACGTCGAGTTTTACCTCCAGCGGCAGGGTACGTTCGACAAGTTCGTCGAGAATCTCAAGGCGCTGCCAATCGACAACCGGAGCGTGATCATCAGGAGCTATTTCAACTACTACGCGCCCGCGCATCCGCAAGCCGAGCCGAATCATTTCAGCACCCAGTTGATGGAGCGGATCGATGACCTGATCAAACAGTGCGCCGGCGGCGAGTGCGATTCCTACAATGACATCGTGACGAAGAACTCGATCATGCTGAAGTGAGCGGGAACCAAACACCGTGGCGCGAGCTCACCTAGAACGGCCCTTTCGCCATCCACATTTTGGTTGACAGCTTGTTATTGGATGTGTAGGATTGGCGCGTTTTGTTCAGCAGTAGTGTGAGGAGGACTGAAGTTGAAGTTAAGGTATTGCGCGTTTGAAAGTTTTAACCGCAACGCTCTTTGCTTTAGCTCCGATCATCACTCTGCATATTCACTCTAGATGAAAAGGAGAAGAAAGCATTGAGAGAAACAGGAACTGTTAAGTGGTTTAACGCGACGAAGGGCTACGGGTTCATCACCCGCGAAGGCGGTGACGACGTGTTCGTTCACTACTCTGCCATCGAGGCCGAAGGATATAAGACGCTCAACGAAGGGCAGCGTGTAGAGTTTACTATCACGCAGGGTCCAAAAGGCCTGGCTGCCAGCAGCGTAATCGCGGCTGTTGCTTAGTCGTGCGTTTACCGGCGAGTCCGGCGCTGCCGGGCTCGCCTTTTCTCTATCTCGCCTTTTATCCCACACGCTCTTACTTCAACTACAATTCACAAGCCCTCTTATGTTTTCCCTCGCATGTTTCTGTGCTAGAGTTTTCGGTGTGGACACCGTGGCGATCAGCTTAGGGGGCGAGTCTGTATGGCGGACAAGATGGCGGAGAGGGCTAAAGAAGAATTCATCGATGCCGGCGATGCGGAGAGCGAACAATACGAGGCAGATGAAGAAGTGCAACAGGAGTTCTCCGATGCGCAGCGGCTGGCTTCGGGAGGCGAGCGGCTAAGGCGCGAGCTTCGAGAGCACCATTCGCGCACGCCGGTGCTTTCCGCGGGAGACATCGACGCCGACTGGGCCCGTGCCGACATCGGCGACGAGACTGTCGGCGGATCAGCTCCGACGCCTGACCAGGACATAGTCGAAGAACTGGGCGAAGCCGTCGGGCTGACCTACGAGGATAACGAGCCGCTGCACACGACTGAAAAAGTGGAAGAGCGCGACCGCAAACGCTGGGAACTCGATCCGGCGTCGTCCGAAGACTACAACGATCGGGTCAACCGCGAAGGCGAGTGACGGTTCTTTCGCGCTTAACAGAACCGCCCGCTCGAGTGCCTGTTGCGCTCAGGTTTCAAACTGGAAAAGCACTCTGATATAATTCGCGACCGTAATAGAAAAATTGAAAAAACGGCGGAGGCCTTAAAATGCGGAAGTCTTTGCTCTCGTCGCTGATGTGCGTTGCAGTGATTGCGTCTTCGGCTCTCGGGGACACGATACACTTGAAGAACGGCAGTGTGCTCAAAGGCAAGGTGACCAGCTTCGCGGACGATCAATTCATTGTCATGCTTGACACCGGTTCGGGCAACTATCTGAGCAAGGCCATGGTTTATATGGGCGACGTTGCGCGAATCGAGTTTGACTCATCTGCCTCCGCAGGGGACGCGGCCAGCGCCCCAACGCCCCCACCCGAGTCTTCACCGCGCATGATCGGCGACACACAGCGGCGCGAAACCGTGACCCGCACCGTTCCGGTTAGCGAAACGCCGGTGCGCAGCTCACCGCCTGCCGACCCTCAGCCGCGCGAAGCGGGTCCTCCTGAGTCGCAGCCTGCGCCGACGCCCGTGCGCGAGCCGGAATCACCCCAACCAGAAAAGCCTCCGGTTACCAATCCTTCACCGGTGACTAACCCACCCGCTTCCGAAACTGCCGAGGGCGACCGCTTGACTCGCAAGCCGCTGCTGCCCGTGAAGACAATGACAGTCGACGTGGCTGCAAAAAAGGACTGGACGAGTTCGGGGCTGATAGTCAAGCGCGGCGACCACATTCGCGTTACTGCGAGCGGCATCATCACGTTGGATCCTGTAAGCGGACGCACGAGCGGGCCTGAAGGCGTCACCGATCTACCCGATCCCAAGAGGCTCATGCCCGACCAACCTACCGGCGCGCTCATTGCCGTTATCTCGTCCGACAACGATGACTTCATCTTCCTGGGCCGCGCGGGAGAGTTCACTGCTACGCGCGATGGCCTTCTGTTTTTGTCGGTCAACGAGGGCCTGCTCTCCGACAACGTTGGAACATTCAAAGCCGTAGTTGAGGTGCTGGCCCAACGAAAATAGAAACGGACTCCATCCAGAGTAATGGCGCATAGGCGCCAACCGGCTCATCAAGTAGTAGTCGCTTAGCTTGGCGAGTCGGCGCCAATTACCGCGCTCTCCCGACGGTCAATTTAACATCTATTTTCCTTGACTTGATTCCCCCCTTGAAGTAGCCTTTCCTTTCCCGCGAGGCTGTTATTCAATTCTTTCACAAAGATGGCGACGGGCAGGCCCGGAGAGTAACGATTCAAGCGAGCCCGTACGCTATCGCTCGGCTAAAAGGCTAGCACGCGGGGCGCTCGTTTCAGGCTAATAGTTTTTCATTTGCGATCGCTCACGTAATAATGGACGCACAAGATTCCTCGAACCCGTTTTGCGATCGCAAGCAAGAAGTGTTTGAAGCCAGGGAGGAGAACGCTGCTTTCAGCAGGACAATTCACCGCGCAGCTAGCCTCTCTATCAATCGGCGTAACAAAGCCGTGTAAATAACACAGAGCTTTTGGGTGTCGCTGCGATACGCGCGCATCACCCGTGAATCAACGACCACACTTTTACATTAGGAGAGGCAGGAAATGTCAAAACCAAAACCATTCCGTTCACTATGCGCAGTGCTAATGATGCTGTGTCTGTGTGCCGCCGCTGTTCCGGCGATGGCCGTTCCGGCGATGGCGCAGTCAGAATCCAGCACGGGACAGATCAGAGGCATTGTGACTGATGCTCAGGGAGCAGCCATCTCGAAGGCGACCGTCACCGCCACCAACAAAAACACCGGCCTTGCGCGCTCGGCGCCCAGCAATGACGACGGGCTATACGCGATAGTGCTGCTACCGCCCGGTCCTTACAACGTATCGGCGGAGGCGAGCGGCTTTGCCGCAAGCACGATCAGCGACGTGGAAGTGACCGTTGGCCGAGTTAGAGATCTCAATATCTCGATGGGCGTAAGCGGCGTCCAGGAAATGGTGAGCGTCACGGCGGGCGCGATTCAGGTTCAGACGACTCGATCCGAAGCGGACTCTGTATTGAACGAAAAAGCCATCGAGAACCTCCCGATCAACGGCCGCCGCTTCCAGGACTTCATCACGCTTACACCGACTGCTCAAGTCGATCCGTCGCGCGGTCAGATCTCGTTGGCCGGGCAGCGCGGAATCAACGCGAATGTCAACGTTGACGGCGTGGACTATAACCAGCCGTTCTTCGGGGGCATCCGCGGCGGCGAGCGATCCAATACCGCGTTCACAATCCCACAAGAGTCTATCAAGGAATTTCAGGTTGTGGCTTCGGGCTACTCGGCTGAGTTTGGCCGCTCGACTGGGGGCGTTGTCAACGCCGTAACCAAGTCTGGAACCAATTCATTTCATGGCTCGGCGTTTTTCACGGAGCGTCCGAAGCAGGCTTCCAGGAAGACTGCGTTCTTCGAAGCGACTGCGCAGAACCTTAACGACACGAGAAAGAGCCGGGGACTTGACCCGATTGAGTTCGTCCCGGCGCCCACGCGACACATGTATGGCGGGTCGTTCGGAGGGCCTATTATTAAGAACAAAGCGTTCTTTTTCGGGGCCTATGAAGAGCAGCGGATAAGCATCGGCCGCCAGGTCTTCTTTGATACCCTCGTAGGGTTACCCAATACTGCAGGGACTCTGGAAGCATTCAACTTCTATCAGTCGCTGCAAGAGCCCTACCAACAAACCAACGCTGCCAGGGCATTCCTTGTGCGGGGCGATTACGAGATCAACCAGAATCACCGTTTCAACGTCCGTTTCAGCCGTAATCGAACCGTAGAAAAGAACGCAGTCTCAGTAGGCAACGCGCTGTTCCCGACGATAAACAGCTCCCTTTCAAACAACGGCACCGAGATAGACCAGCTTTACACTATCATGGGCCAGTTCACGAGCTTCTTCACTTCAACCATGGTCAACGAAATGCGAGCCCAGTTCGCGCGTGAGGAACGGCCACGTCCGGCCAATGCCTTGGAACCGCTTGTTACGAACTCGACGATTGGCAGTTTCGGCACAGTGAGCTTCCTCGGGGAAAACGTCCAGTTTGACAGGCGCTTTCAGATTGCGGACAACCTGACCTTCAGCAAGGGCAATCACACGTTCAAGGTTGGCGGCGAGTACAACCATACGTTTGTCGCGCAGACGTTCGGCTTCAACCAGTTCGGAACCTATAACCTGTCAGGTTCCAACGTCCCAGTTCTTCTCGACATTCTGTCGCTCTCGCCGGGATTTGTGCCGACGCCACCCGCGACTACAGTCCTTAACCGCTTCGACTGCATCTCTTCAATAGCTGCTTGCGCCGGGATCAATGTCACCTACCAGAGGCAGATCGGCAATCTCCAAGCGGCGTATAAAGGGGACGAACTTGCCTTCTTCGGTCAGGATTCCTGGCGCCTTCGTCCGAACCTGACAATGAACTACGGCCTTCGCTGGGAGGAGCAGTACAATCCCTCCGCGCAAGCTAACAACGACACACTTATCAATAAAGTCAAAGGGTTCCAGTTCCCGTCGGGACAAGTTTATGACCCGAGCTTAATTCCGGATTCAGGTGGTCAGTGGGGGCCGCGACTCGGACTCGCGTGGGACCCTGCAGGCGATGGCAAGATGGTGGTTCGCGGCTACTCCGGTATCTACTTCGCGCGCACGCCGCTGCTTCTATTCGCGGATCCAGTTAACAACTTTCGGACGCCGCCGGGCAACGTTACCGTCACGCTACCGTTCAACACAGCAAGCATTCCGGCGGGTAACCCGCTAAAGACCTGCCAAACAATCTATTGCCAGTTCAACTTGATTGGCATAGACCTCAACAAGTTCACGCTCGATAAGCTGCCTGTCCTCACGCCGGCCCAGCTTTCAGAAGTCGCCACGAAGCTCGGCCTCAGTCCCGATCCGTTCTTCAATGCGCAGTTGCTTTCCGTGTCGCCGACCTTCAAGAATCCGAAGTCTTACCAGGCAGGCCTCGGCATTGAACGCGAGATTTTCCCCAGCTTCGTCGTTGGCGCAGATTTCACCTATGTTAAGGCAGTTCACCTCGAGCGTAACCGTGAAGTGAACATACCATTACCGACACTTGCGACTACGACTTTGAGACCCGTCTACGGGGTGAGCACCCAGGCGAGACTGCGCCCAAATCCGCAGCTCCAGGGCTCGCTACAGCTTCGTGAGTCGTCAGCAAAGTCGCTCTACCGCGCTCTGACGTTCAGCGCGAAGGTCCAGCGTAAATGGGGCCAGTTCAACGCCTTCTACACGCTGTCGAAGTTGTTGGCTGATGACGACAATGAGCGTAGCTCGGGCGGTGTGGCTTATCAGGACAGCTATGACTTTTCGTCTGAGTACGGTGCCTCGGACCTTGATCGAAGGCACCAGGTCGTTATCAGCCCTGTCATATTCCTTCCGAAAGGATTCGACTTTTCAAGCGGTATCAGGCTGCGTTCAGGGAGGGCGATCGATGCAAGGATCGGCAGTGACGTGAACCAGGACGGCGTAAACAATGACCGCCCGTACCTCGCGCCTGGCGTAAGTTTCGAGCGCAATGCGTTCCGCAACCTGGCTGTCTACAACGTTGATATGCGTGTTCAGAAGCGTTTCCGCCTGCACCGCGAGAATATGCAACTGGCGCTCTCGATGGAGGTATTCAATATCTTCAACTTGAGCAATATTCAGCTTTCAGGCAGCACTGTGACCAACTATTGCACAGGCACACAGACTGCCTCCAGCAACTGCGGGTTCCTTGGGCCAACGAGCCCGAACTTCCTACAAACGATTGATCGAAGCCCGACCAGTGTGCGCTTTGGACAATTGCTGCTGACGAACACAGGTGGCGAACCGTTCCAGATGCAATTCGGAGCGAGGTTCACGTTCTAGCAAGTTCGTCTGATCAAACTTCAACCAACGGCGGTGGTGAGTCGCAGCTTGCCACCGCCCTTTCTTTTCCAACACAAGTCAGCGCCAGAACGCCGTGTGCCCTGCTTCGCCAGTGACGCCCCGGCAGTTTTTCAATTCCCCTTGCACCCTTTTTGTCAAAGTTCCATATCAAACGGCGAGGAATCTTGTCGTATCGATGGGCTGAGGGCGGCGCTCCACGAAGTCGAAGTCGAACGGCCGACGAGTCACAGCGCGGTCGTCGGACTCAAGGACAAAGCCGTAATTCCAAACAAAGACTTCATTCTCAAATACGATGTTGCCGGGCAGCGCATCGAAGACGCCCTGCTGACCCATCGTTCGAGTCCGGGCGAAGGATTCTTCACCTTGATCCTTCAACCACCCGAGCGAGTGATCGTGCGAGACGTGATGCCCAAGGAACTGGTCTTTGTGCTCGACACGTCGGGCTCGATGACCGGCTTTCCGATCGAGAAGGCGAAGGAGACGATGAAGCTGGCGCTCGACGGGCTCTATCCGCAAGACACTTTCAACCTGATCACGTTCTCCGGCGACACCAGCATTCTGTTTCCGGAGCCGGTCCCCGCGACACGGGAGAATCTTGCAAAGGCTCAAGCGCTTCTGTTGTCGCGCTCGGGCGGCGGCGGGACCGAAATGATGAAAGCGGTTCGCGCCGCGCTCGATCCTTCAGACGCGCAAGACCGCGTTCGCATAGTTTGCTTCATGACCGATGGCTACGTCGGCAATGATATGGAAATCATCTCCGAAGTCCAGAAGCATCCGAATGCTCGCGTCTTTGCATTTGGAATCGGCAACTCGGTTAATCGATTCCTGCTCGACAAAATGGCGGACGAGGGCCGCGGCGAGGTCGAGTACGTTACGCTCAGCGACGATGGCTCGGCTGCGGCTAAGCGGTTCCACGAACGAGTTCGCAATCCGTTGCTCACGGATATCTCGATTGACTGGTCAGGCTTGCCGGTAACCGATGTTTATCCGAAGCGCCTACCCGACCTGTTCAGCGCGAAACCGGTGATCGTCAGCGGACGCTACACCGCGGGGGCGCGCGGCGTGATCAAACTGAGAGGCAAGGTTGCAGGCCGCGACTTCGCGCGCGATGTTCCCGTCGAGCTTTCAGAGAACGAATCGCGTCACGACGTGCTCGCGACGCTATGGGCTCGTACGCGCATCGACGATTGGATGAGTCAGGATTACAGCGGCATCCAGAATTCGAACGCGCGCGACGATATCCGCGAGGCGATCACGCAGCTTGGTTTGGACTCTCGATTGATGACCCAGTTCACGTCGTTCGTTGCGGTGGAAGAAATGACAGTGACGGACGGCGGCGAGCCCAGAAGAATTGAAGTGCCGGTCGAAATTCCTGAAGGCGTCAGCCACAAGGGTGTGTTCGGCGAACGCGAGCAAGTTTTTGAGATGCTGCAACTCAAAGCGGATCTACGGGCAGCTCCGCAGTCGATGCCGGCGACGGTGACCGGGACAGCACGAGCTAACGCGTCGCCGCCGCCTCCACCGCCTCCAGCGCCGAAAGTCAAAGCAAGAACAGCCTCAGGCGCAGGCCCCTTTCGCGGCGGCGGGATGGGCTCGGGAAGTGGCAACGGAGTTGGTCCCGGCAGAGGATACAACATGGGCCGCGGCTCGCCGCCCGCCCCGCTTTCGCCTGAGGAAAAGAAGCGGCAGGAGCTTCTCGCAAGGCTTAACCCGTCAATCGCGGCCGTCATCGAGCGGTTGAAGAACAAGAATGCACAGCCGGCCGGCTGAGATTCAGGTGTGGCTTACGGACAAATCTCCTGAGGCAATCGCTCAGCTCAAGCAACTCGGCTTCGAAGTCGTGCTGGATCCCAAGACCGCGAAAATGATCATCGGCCGCTTGCCGATTGAGAAGCTTGCGGCGCTGGCCGAGCTCAAGGTCGTGCGTTACGTTGCTCCGATGACGAGCAATTGAATCGCATCTTCGTTCTTCGCCGATCAATAGCGAAAGGCAAGCTCGCGTGAGCTTGCCTTTCTTTTCATCAGTCACAGATAATCGCAATTTGAACTATGATAACTTCAAAGTCTAGGAGAACAGCATGACTGGCGAAGAGATGGAACGAGCGATTGAGTTTCTGATCAATCATCACGCAAAGGTGAGCTCAGACATTGAGGGGTTGAAAGAGGCTCAGAAGATTACTACCGCAAACATCGCCTCGCTGGTTGAACACGCGGAGGTCGACCGGCGCGAGATGCGAGAGACATTTGATAGCGTGGCCGAGGAAATGCGGGACGGCTTCAACAAGCTGATACTGTCGAACGAAGTCACCCGTGATCTCTGCAGTCAGGTTGCCCGCCTAGCCACTCAAACCAGCCAACGAGTGACAGTTCTCGAGGACCAACTCAAGTAATCTTGAGATGAACGGAAGGGACTGCAATGACCGGCGCCGTACGAGTTCGCTTCGCACCCTCACCCACCGGCTATCTTCATCTGGGAGGCGCTCGCACGGCGTTGTTCAATTGGCTCTTCGCTCGCAAGCACGGCGGCGTATTCATCCTACGTATCGAGGACACCGACATTCAACGTTCTTCGGAAGAGATGGTTCAGGGCATCCTCGACGGAATGCACTGGCTCGGCCTCGACCCCGACGAAGGACCTTTCTTTCAGTCGTCATTCCTCGAGCAGCATCGCGCGGCCGCACGTAGATTGATCGAGGAGGGCAAGGCTTACTACGACTTCACGCCTAAAGAACGAACGGACGACCGCACCGTCAAAGAGAGAATCGTTGACCGAGGGCGAGCCCAGGCCGGCGGCGCCAAAGAGCCAAACCAATATCGCGACTTGCCTCTCGAAGCAGCGATTCGACGCGTTGACGGGGGCGAGTCCGCGGCGATCAGGCTGAAGATTCCCGAGCAAGGCGTCTCGCGATTCGATGACCTGGTGTACGGTCCGCAAGAACGCGATCACTCAGACATCGAAGACCTGGTGCTTGTTCGCTCGGATGGGCATCCGCTTTATAACCTCTCGGTCGTGGTTGACGACATCGAGATGCGCATCAGTCACGTCATTCGCGGTCAGGACCATTTGACCAACACTCACAAGCAGGTGCTTATCTACGAAGCGCTCGGCGCACCCGTGCCACAGTTCGCGCATCTGCCTCTGATAATGGCGCCCGGAAGAGAGAAGCTGTCCAAGCGAAAGCACGGCGAGGTGGTCTCCGTGACGACTTATCGCGATCGTGGCTTCGTCAGCGATGCGTTGGTGAATTATCTTGCGCTGCTTGGATGGTCACCAGGATCGGATCAGGAAATAATGTCGCGCGAGGAACTGATTGAGAAGTTCTCTCTGGATGCGGTTAACAAATCGTCGGCGATCTTCAACTTCAACGAGAAGGACCCGCGTGACTGGACCGATCCGAAGGCTCTGTGGATGAACGGGGAGTACCTCCGCGCAATGCCGCTGGACCAATTGGTTCCGCTTGTCGGCGAACAGTTGAAGTCGTTCAACCTCTGGCGGTCAGAGTGGGCGTCAAATGAACGCGCGTGGTTCGCTCGAACCGTCGATCTTCTAAGGGCGCGTTATCGCACGACTCAGGACTTCGCGACATTGGGACGCCCATACTTCTCTGACGAGTTCGACTACGACCCCGAAGCGGTCAAGAAGAACTTAAAGGATGAGCGCCTGAAGGACTTACTACCCGGCTTGGCGGACCGGCTGGCGCTGCTTGATGACTTCAAGCACGACGCCACGGAGGCCGCACTGAGAGCCTATTCGGAGGAGCAGGGCGTCAAGGCTGGATTGTTGATCAACGCGGCGCGCACCGCGCTAACGGGCCAATCGGTAGGGCCGGGGATGTTCGACATAATGGTCGTGTTAGGTCGCGAGCGTACGGTCGAACGGCTGCGCCGCGCGCCTGCCTTGTTGGCCTGAAGGAACAGATTTCACAGTTCTTCTCGAGTTAAAGTCTCGCACCAACCGTCACTGGTGTATTACAACACTCACCCGTCCGGGTTAGACGCTGGTAAAGGAAACCCATTTCGCATTTAGAAAGACTTGGTGGCAAGATGACCAGGCTGGTGCGGAGGTTGAAGGCTAAAGCACGGGAGGGTTAGCGCAAAGGTCCGGGAAATCCCGTTGACCCGGCGACGGTTCAACTTTTATCCTCTCATCAGGTCCAACCCTGGGGCACCTGAGCGGTCTGCGAACAAATGGAATCTCAATCTGGAAACATGATTATCACTGGAATCGAGCCCGTGGATGAGCTGCTGGGCGGACTCGATCGCGGTCAGCTTTATCTGGTCCACGGCGAGGCGTCGGGCAAGTCTCTTTTCGGAATCAAGTTTCTGATTGAAGGGCTCAAGCAGGGGGAGAACGCCGCGCTGGTGATTCGCTACTCACCCGAGGACGCGATCCGGCGCTTCGCGCGGCTCGGCTATGACTGCCTCGAGGACGTCTACAGCGGCCGGCTGGTGATACTGGAATACTCCGACGACATCATTCAGAAAATTGGGGGGCTCCGCGAGCTTACGCCGGTGCTGCGCGAGCTGGAGTGGCTGCTCGGCGAAACGCGGCCCGAGCGCTTGATCTTCGATCCGGTCGCAAGCGTCCTGGCCGGCGCAGAGGGCAACCTCGAAACGCGCGCGCGTGAATTCGCTGAGTGGGCGCGCTCATTCGGGGCAACGGTTGTGCTGATCGCAAACGACTCCAATCACGAAATTGTCAGGTGCTTCGAGCCTCTGGTCGCAGAGTCGTTTAGGTTTGACGTTAGAGAAGCCGGCGACCAAGCTGCTCGTTTTATCGCGTTCGAAAAATCACCCGCTATCCCAGATCAGGCAATCGAGGTTGACCCATCTCGAGGCGTCTTCTTGTTAGGACGGTTGTATGAGCCAGAAGTCGAAGACTCGCGTCGAGATGCGCCTCATCCTCCCTCGGTCGCTGACCTCGCATCGATCAGGGAGGAGTTGCGCTCGGCGCGGGACCGCGTCGTCAAAGAGGAAGCCGAGCCGCCGGCCGATGTCGATATGACCGGTGAAGTTTCATCTCAAACGGATCGCGGCTTGCGCGCGCCTGATACGGGGCAACTCGTTTCTGACGTACTCCGCCGCGACAGTCTTCAGACGCAGAAGCTCACCCCGTTGGAAGAAAAAGACTCCCAGGCTCCGCGAACGAGCGGGACGTCACAGCCGCAGGGCCCGGTATCGAACGAGGAGCTCGAGCTTCAGCTTGAAGAACCTTTCGCATCGTCCGCACCATCGGGGCAAGTCATCGAAGGTAGGATAGACGAGTTGTCTGATTTGCTGGATGACCTGACCGGCGCCGCGTCTCCGCTTGACCTTGATGTGCTGGAGCGGGAATCTTCCTACGACAAAGCGGACAGACCGAGCACGGATCGGCCAGGCACGCAAACAGCGCAACAACCAGCAGTCGAATCGCGCGAAGCGCAGTCTTCTGTTTCTAAAGATATCCCTGAAGCGGCTTCCCGCGACCGAGATGGCGATCCCGAAAAGTCGAGCCCACCAAGACATGTCAGGGCCTCCGATCTCAGAATTGATTCAGCGATGGCAGCGCGAGCCGTAGAGATGCTGCTGCGCCCTCCGGAATCAGGCCCGGAATTCTCGTTGCCCGAAAGCCACCCGGCGCGGCCGCACGCGGTTCGCGAAGCGCTTCAACCGGAGCCATTGGGAGAGGCTGAAGTCCAGCCGAAGGATTTCAACGTTCTGATCATCGAAGACGACGTGGAGACCTGCGAGCTTGTAACCCAGACGCTCGGCGATTACACGCTCGAAGTTGCGCACGACGGCGTGAGCGGTCTTGCGAAACTGATTTCTTTTAAACCCGATCTGGTTGTCTTGGACTTCGATCTTCCTATTATCGACGGTTTCAAAGTTCTGACCCTGATCCGTTCGGCCCTCAACGTTCCGATCATCATCGTGTCAGGCTCGCGCATGCGTGCAATCGATCGCGTGATGGCATCGGAGCTTGGAGCAGACTATTACCTCACCAAGCCGTTCAGCGCGAAAGAGCTTAAGCATAAGGCGCGGCAATTGATCGCGCGCTACCGAGGTATCGGCTCTTGGATAACGAATCCGTCGAGCACGTCTCGCGCGGTGTCTGCCGCTCGCGGCTCTGAGCCAGCGGCCGGTTCTACGGCGTCCGGGCCCGAGCTGTTTACTCCATACTCGGAATTCTCCGCGGAGGTTGAGAAGAGAGTCAAAGCGGCGATGGAGAACGGCGCGCCCTTCTCGATAGTAGGATGCCGGCTCCCGGATATGACCGCGAACGGCGGGTGGCTGGCGCTGCGGTTGTTTGAGATAGTCTGCGGACTCGTGCGCGCCGCTGACCTGACGTCTACCAATCCGCGCAATGATCTGGTGATATTGCTCCCCGATGCCGGCGCGTCCGGAGCGCGAGCGTTTGCCGGTCGCTTGCAGGAGCGCGTGATCGAGGAATTGAAGCAGGAACCTAAGCTCTGGATGCGCAGCTTTCCCGACCTCGAAGAATCGACTGAAGCGGCCGCGACCGGCGGCAAGCGTGCGCACGGCGGCGGTCACAATCGCCGCTCAGGCGATCAAGCAAACCCAAGCGCAAGATCAAGCCAGGCCGGCACCGTCGCTCAAAGATGAGCAACCCGCTAAAAAGGCCGACACGCGCGACTCATACATAGACTCCCTCGAGCATCTATAAAAGTGTTTGGCCAGCCGGCATCACCGGGCGAGACTCGGAATATAGTAGCTTACTAAATCCATCTTTATCTCAATATCTTCTCCAATAGTTGATATAGCTCTATGGCCACTCTAATCTTCGCTGGGGCGAGTCAAGGTCACATCGTAAGCTTCGAGATGCAATCCACCAGTGCTATCGTAAATCGGTTTGCAGGTTTCACGATCTACTCGATGCGGACAAATAGTCCTGTGACGTGGAGGCTCGCTGTGCGTGTGGCAAGCTGGCTACGAAGTCCGGCTGGGTCTTCACCGGTGCCTAAGCTTCGGCGAAGTCCAGTGACATCTCTAACGTACGCGAAGACGGTTTCGAGTATCCAATCTCCGGACTTCTTGTAGTCCTTTTCCGTTAAGACGAACCGGGCCTGGCTCGCTTGGTTCGGCTTAACCTCCACAAAGATGTAGTCGTATTCGTCGTGTTCAATCGGCCACGGTAGCGGCACGTCAATGACTATTGTACGTCCGCTGCTCCAGACGTCCAGCGGGCCCTTTCGCCGAAATAGATATATTGGCGACTTGCTGTTATTCTTTACTCTGTAGTTGGCTACTATGTTTTGCCCGAACCGCAAATTCTGTCTCGTTAGCTCAACAGTGACAACTATGCCATCGGTGGTTTCAGCGGTTGCCCGCCTAACCGTGGCGTCCTGTCCGTACAACACAGGAGAGCTGATTGTTGCAACTACAAGAAGCGTGAGTGGGTGATGCCTTATTGATATCATGGATCCCTAGTGCAGAACCGTCCTAAGCTGGCCTCCCGCCAGTCCACCGGGAATTCTCAACTCTTGCTTGATGATAACCTCCCGCCTGATCGCTTCGGAATGCCCTATTGAATAATTGAACGCGTCCTATCCCCCCGCCTCGACGCCCAAACTAGATTCTCTGCCGATTCGTGTATGAAGAGGCTCACGGGTTCAACTCTTTGACCAACCCCGGAACTTTGAGCGGCTGTCTCAACGTTTTCGAAGCCAGTCCCCACAGCGATCTGGGTTATTTGGCTGTTGGTGTTGAAAGCCATCGCAAAGAACACTCGGTCAGCCGCCCTGCGCGATGCCTAAGCGATGTGTTGGGTTATCGTACCTGCGCGATGCTGCCCGATGTGCTGGGTTATCGTATCGTACGCCCCGATATCTTCCTCGCGCTTGCGGCGGAAACTACACCGCCGCCGCGCGCTCCGGTTT
>JBBPIG010000044.1 GCA_038040445.1 Acidobacteriota bacterium
TATATTCAGTTTCATCCGTGGTCTATGCGTTCGTAATAATAAATTTGCTAGTCGCATAGACCACGGATGACACTGATCCGACGGATTTGCGCGGATACCACATCTTCACTGGCGACATGTCTGTTACCCGCCACTAGAGTCTCAAAGACGGTAGGCGGGACACCTGCGCTCCCAGGCGGAAGCCGTAATCGCTGTACCTGAATTCCGGCGGGATGCTGCTGCGAGCCGCAACGCGAGTGATCTTGATCTGATGCCGCCACGACCCGCCTCGCGAGGCTCGCCGCGTTCCAGTCGTTGGACCTCGAGGATTGCTCGACGGCGAGTCGAGATAGTAACGCTCGCCGTACCAATCCGAGCACCACTCGTGAACGTTCTCAGAAATGTCGTGAAGCCCGAATCCGTTCGGCAGCCGCTGACCGACTCGCTCCGGTCCGTTCAACCAAAGCTGCGAGTAATTCGGTTGAAGCTGCGGAGTTTCATCGCCCCAGATGTACAGCTTGCCTTCAAGGCCTCCGCGCGCGGCTCGTTCCCACTCGGCTTCAGATGGCAGACGATAGAGCTTGCCAGTTTTCTTTGATAGCCACTCACAGTATCCAGTCGCGTCGAACCAACTGATGCTGGTAACCGGCTGATCGGGATGATTGAAGCGCGAGTCGTCCCAACCTGGTGATGGTTCGTGTCCGGTGTCGTCGATGAAGGATTGATAGAGCCGATTGGTAACCGCAAAGCGGCCGATCGCGAACTCGTCAACGAACACGCGATGAACGGGTCGTTCGTTCTCGGCCCCGGCGTCGCAGCCTATCAAGAACTCACCAGCAGGGATCGCGATCATTTCGGGTTCGATGATCATTGTTGAGCGCGGGAATCAGGCGCGACTTATTCTCCGGGAATCAATGCCGGTTGAATATGCCACTACTCCAATCGAAGACGAACTTCCCACTAGTCCCGATGACCAATTCTCCTTCGTGGTTCCATGCGAAGCTGTATACCTCATTGCTTGATTGAAGAATCTCGTTACCCGACCTTGCTTCAACTGCCGTAATCCACCCTGTGCCTCCATTACCTCCTTCTGCTGCAATGGCCTTGCCGTTGTGTGACCACCGGGGGTGTAGATACATAGACGTGTTATGGTGATCTTCGTTTTCCCTGGCATGGTAAGCCTGAAGACCACGTAGGTTTCTTGCGACCCTTGTCTTTACATCAATGACGCTTATCGAGTCTATGTTGCGGAACGCGATCTCTTTTCCGGAAGGCGACCATGCTGGCTCGACGCTATGATGGTTTTCAGTCAATCGTCGCAGGCCGGTGCCGTCTCGATTTACGAGCCACAGGTGTGTTTCTTTGGGTCTATAAATGGATTCTTCGAATTCTACGGCAAAGACAATCTTATTTCCCGAAGGAGCGATAGAATATTCCACGATTCTTATCACGCCGGGCACCTTCACCTTCTTGAGCAATCTCGAAAGAAAGCGCTCGGAAACTTCTTGCTTTCGACCTGTACGCAGAGAGGCTTGGTCACAACCCCATCGGGGTTGGGGAACTCGCCGCCGTCTTTCCCAGGGTAGCCGAGTAAAGCAACCCTGGGCTGAAGGACGGATCCCCTTCGGGGAAAATGTCAAAACTCCAGTCCCCCAACACAGTCTAAGGCCCGATTGATTCTCACACAGTCTCCAAGCCCGTGGTATCCTTGGCTCACGACTCCGCTCTGTGTAGCCAGCGACCGTGAACCTCCACCAGGCAAGCTGGTGGCATCTCGGAGTCTTCACACAATATGAAAGGGGCGCCCCTTTGGTGATAGTGTTGGGTTGTAACGACCAAACTTATTGCCAGGAGGAGAGAGCCCCGATGAACAGTCTCAAGTATGTAGCATTGGACGTCGATAGCGCAAACATTGTAGCCGGTGTTTATGATTCGAAGGGCAAGTCGATGATGGAGTGCTTCGTCAAGACTAACAGCATTGCTGTTCGGCAGTTCTTCAAGTTACTAGACGGAACCGTGCATGTGGCGTTGGAGGAAGGAACTCAGGCGGGCTGGCTTTACGATTTGATCCGGCCGCTAGTGGCAGAAGTCATAGTTTGCAACCCGCGGCGCAACAAGCTGCTTCAGCCCGGTAACAAGGGAGATCGGATTGACGTTAAGAAACTGGCGACGCTGCTGCGACTAGGCGAGCTGCACTCGGTCTATCAAGGGGGCCAGGCGATTGAAGGCTTGAAGCAGTTGGTTCATGGATACCAAACGCTGGTCGAAGACACGACCCGTGCGATGAATCGACTCCGAGCAGTGTTCAGGAGCCGACGGATCAACTGCAACAGCACAGTTTACAACCACGACAAGCAGCAGCAGTGGACTGGAGAAGCTGGATATATTCTATTTAAGGAACTGCTTATCAAATGAGTAAAATCACGCGTCGCGAACTGTTGCGTCTTACCAGTACAGTGATCGTTGGAAACGCCCTGGTTGGCTGTAGCAATGCACCAGAGAATCATCCGATTGTCATGAATTCGGATAAGCCGATTATTACACTGCAAGGGCGAACCCTGCCCTCGGATGCCGCGCCGCTGGAAAAACAGATTTTGTATGTCCCGGCCGACGAGCCGCGACATCTCGACATTTCACGCGATATTTATGGCGCGGGCGTTGCAATAGGCTGGGGCGGTGAACCGCTTTTGAGGCGCGACCAAAATCAAAATCTCGTTCCGGCAATGGCTGAATCTTATAAAGCAGGCGAGAACGCGGAATATTGGGATTTTGTCATACGCAAAGATGCGCGTTGGAGTGACGGCGTGCCGATTACGGCGGACGATTGGGTTTTTACTTTTCGCCATCTGGCTTCACCCAATCTTGATAATCCCTGGACGTGGTTTTTTTACGACATCAAAGGCATTCAAGCGTTAAAAGAGGGCAACGGGCGCCCGGAAGATGTCGGAGTTGAGGCGTTAGATGACAGAACCATCCGCATTTATGGCGAAGACGGCGCGATTCCGCATCTGCCATCTCTGCTTGCATATCAAGCCGCAGTTCCCACACCGAAACACAAGGCGGAAAACAATCCCGAACACTGGGCAGACACGGCGGAAGGTTTTGTCTCGTCAGGTCCGATGCGCCTTTTGAGTTGGGAGCACAATCAGCGACTTGAGTGGGATACTAATCCATTTTACAACGGACCGCATAAACCCGGAATTCAGCGCTTGATTCAAATAGTCGGAGCGCCTACGCTTGGTTGGTTTATTTCCTGGCTCAATAAGGAGATTGATTGCATCAGCAATCTGCAACCGCAGGAACTCGCGCAAGTGCGTAATAACATAGAATTAGAGAAGTATCTGCATTCGTTCAACAATTTTCAGACCGAGTATCTATCGCTTAATTGTATGCGCCCGCCGTTTGATAATTTAAAACTCAGGGAAGCACTTTCGCACGCGATTGACCGCGAACCGTTTTGCAACAAAGTAATGCTGGGAACGCGCATTCCCGCTTTCTCGATGTTGCCGCCCGATTTTCCCGCTCATAATTCTGAATTAAAATCGGTGCAGGATTTTAGTATCGAAAAAGCGAAAGCACTTTTAGCGGAAGCTGGCTACCCGAATGGCAAAGACGCGAGCGGAAAGCAGCTTGTATTGGAAATGTTTTCCAACGGGCGAGAAGTTGCGCTGGAATATGTCAAAGACCAGTGGGAACGTTATCTCGGCATCAACGTTAATCTGCGAATCGTGGAAAAAGGCTATTGGGCAGCGCAGCGGGCGCAACACGCAATGCCGCTTTATAGCGGACAGTATGAGTATGATTTCCTCGACCCGGCCAATATGCTGACGCGGCTTTGGCGGAGCACGAGCGAGCAAGGTTCACCACGCCACGCCTGGCGAAATGCAACCTTTGATGAGTTGGTTGCGCAAGCGGGGCGCGAAATTAATGATCAACATCGCATAAATCTTTACCAACAGGCAGAGCGTATTTTGGTTGAAGATGTCGGCGGGATATTCTTAACTCATCTGGTGACGCATCAAGTGTGGTATCCATACTTGACGGGGTTCGAACCGGACAAAAACGGAAATGTGGTTTTCCGCTATTTAGATATTTCGCGTTTTCAGATGTATATCCGCAACGATGTTGACCAATGGCGCGGTTAAGAAGTAAAAGGCAAAAGTAAAAAGTAAGAAATTATTCCACCCTTTAGGCTTTTACGTTTTACTTGAATTCTTATGTCTAAAACTTTGCTGGAAGTCGAGAATCTTCAAACACAATTCAAACTAGAAAAAGCCATAATCCGAGCTGTCAACGGCGTGTCTTTTTCAATTGATGAAGGCGAGGTTTTGGGTATCGTCGGCGAATCAGGTTGTGGCAAAAGCGTTACTGCGCTTTCGATTATGCGGCTTATCGAACCGGCCGGCGAAGTTACAAACGGGAAGGTAGTCTTTCACGACGAAGATGAAGAAATAGATCTATTGACGCTTTCCGACAAAAAACTCGAAACAATCTTGGGAAACCGAATCTCAATGATTTTTCAAGACCTGATGACATCTCTCAATCCGGTTTTGTCAATCGGCTATCAGATAATGGAGATTCTGCGCGCCCATCGTGGTTTATCTAAGGGTGAAGCGCGAGAACGCGCAATTTATCTTTTGCAGCGCGTAGGAATTTCAAATGCACATCAGCGCCTGAACGATTATCCACATGAATTTTCTGGCGGAATGCGCCAGCGCGTGATGATCGCGATGGCGGTTGCCTGTAAACCAAAATTGTTGATTGCAGATGAACCCACGACCGCGCTTGACGTTACTATCCAAGCGCAAATTCTAAATCTTCTGCGCGAATTCAAAAATGAGTTTGGAATGTCAATCATTATCATCACACACGACCTCGGTGTTGTTGCGCAATTAGCTGACCGCGTCGCCGTGATGTATGCAGGAAGAATTATCGAAAACGCTCCGGTTGAAGCGATTTTCAATAATCCGCGGCATCCTTACACGCAAGCTCTTGTTGCTTCGATTCCGCGTCTTGGCGAACAGCCCGACAGACTTCTAACAATCGAGGGCGCTCCGCCGCGTCTGCTTGATGAGTCAATCGGTTGTGCGTTTGCGCCGCGTTGTCCTTACAAAATTTCGCGTTGTGTCGAGAACCGTCCATCTTTAGTTAATCTTTACGATACACATCGGGCAGCCTGCTGGATTGCACAGCAAGGAGCGTTTCTCAATGCCTGAACCGCTTCTTGAAACAATCGAGCTGACCAAAAGTTTTAACATCCGTCACAACTTTTTCGGCGCAAAGAAGACAACAAATATCGCGGTTGACCGCGTGAATTTGTCACTTGCAAAAGGAGAAACTTTAGGTTTAGTCGGTGAATCGGGTTGCGGGAAATCAGTACTTGCTTTAACCATTATGCGGCTTTATGAGCCCAATGGCGGGCGAATTCTCTTTGCTGGGAAAGAGATTACGAACTTGGAAGAGCAAGCATTAAGACCTGTCAGAAGACAAATGCAGATGGTTTTCCAAGACCCGCTTGCCTCGCTCGATGCTCGTCTAACGGTTGAACAAATCATTAGTGAACCGCTTGAAATTCACAACATCGGCACAAAAACTGAAAGGGCAAAAGAAGTTGCGCGACTGCTTGAGCGCGTCGGTTTATCAGCCCTCGATAGGTATCGTTTTCCGGGTGAATTTTCCGGTGGTCAGCAACAACGCATCGGCATTGCGCGGGCGCTCGCGCTTCGACCAGGACTTTTGATTTGTGATGAACCCGTTTCGGCTTTGGACGTTTCCGTTCAAGCGCAAATATTGAATCTTTTGCGCGATTTGCAGGACGAATTTGCTCTTTCGTATCTTTTTATCTCGCACAATATTGCAGTCACCGCATTCATGAGCCGACACATCGCGGTGATGTATTTGGGGCGTTTAGTTGAAATAGGTGATAGCCGGCAGATTACCTCCGCACCGCAACACCCTTACACCCAGGCATTGCTCGCCGCAATTCCAGAACCTAACCCATCGCAGCGTAATAAAGATTTGGCAGTCAAAGGCGATATAGAAGAAATTACAGAGCGCCCGACAGGTTGCGTGTTTCGTCATCGTTGCCCGATTGCACAGGAGATTTGCGCACACGAAGAACCGCAACTACTTTCGATTGACGGAAGCCATGAAGTTGCTTGTCATTTTGCTGAAAAGGGAATTGAACCACAGATAACACAGAGATGCACACCGATGATACATTCCTGAGTTTGTTACAGGCGATCTTCTTTATCTTATTCTAGTCTTCCTCTGTGTTGCTGGTCGTGAAAATTGATTATGTTGCGCTACATGCTTTCACGAATAGCCGGACTTGCCGGCGTTTTGTTCATCGTTTCGGTCATCACTTTCGCGTTGATGCATTCCGTTCCGGGTGGACCGTTTGATGCCCGCGCACTCGAAAAACAGCAGATGGTGCCCGAAAATATTAAACGCCAACTAAACCAAAAATACGGATTGAATGCGCCGGTTTGGAAGCAATATACGCTTTTTGTGCGCAATGCTGTTTTTCTTGATTTCGGTTACTCAATGGCTTATCCAAATCGAACTGTCGTCGGTATTCTTAAAGAACAATGGTCGTATTCGCTTCAGCTCGGACTTTTAACGCTTCTTTTTTCAACTGCTGTCGGTGTCGGACTCGGCATTGCTTCGGCGGTTAAACCAAATTCAATTCTCGATTATTTAGGCACAGGCGTTTCGATCCTCTGCCTTGTTATGCCGAGTTTCGTTTTCGCGATCCTTTTGCAAGTCGTCTTTTCGGTCTGGCTTGGCTGGCTTCCGACTGGCGGTTGGAGTAGCCCGCGAGATTTTATTATGCCAGTTCTAGCAAACTCTCTTGCACCAATCTTAGTTTTTCAACGTTACACGCGGGCAAGTATGCGCGATACAATGAAAGCAAATTATATCCGCACCGCTCGCGCCAAAGGCTTGAGTAAAAATCGAATCATGTTCATCCACGTTTTGAAAAACGCGCTCACGCCTCTTTTAACCGTCGGGGGACCGCTCGCAGCAGGCTTAATCGTCGGCTCGTTTTTCGTAGAGAGCATCTTTCGCATTCCGGGCATCGGGTTTTATTTCGTGTCAGCAATTGGCAGTCGTGATTACCCTATGATTATGGCGACTACACTCGTTTGGACATTGATTATCAGCCTTGCATATCTGATTACGGATTTGCTATACGCGCTGGTTGACCCGCGTGTAACTTTGGTCAGGGAAGCTTAGAATGGCGATGAATGCGACAGCCATAGAAAGAATTTCAACCAAGCCTAGAGCCATAAGCTTGCGGCTTTTCTGGCGGCGTTTTTGCCGCAACAAAGTCGCCCTTATCGCCTTCTGGTTTATCATTGTTGAAGTAATCGTCGCCGTCGCCGCGCCGTATATTGCGCCTTACGATCCCTACAAAGGTGATTTTCTGGCAACCTGGGAAACGCCAAATCGCTTGCACTGGCTCGGCACTGACGATTTGGGGCGCGACGTTCTTTCGCGTCTTCTCTACGGCGCACGAATATCAATCAGCATCGGCATTCTCAGTCAACTGGCAATCGCGGTTGTCGGCGTTCCGATAGGCGCATTATCGGGCTTAAAAGGCGGCTGGCTCGATTACGTCATAATGCGAGTCATTGATGTACTCTCATCACTTCCGGCCATTCTTTTTTACATTCTCTTAATGATCGCGCTCGGTGCAGGCTTCTGGAATTTGATTCTCGCAATGACCTTAACGGGTTGGATTGGAATTGCGCGTCTGGTGCGCGGTCAAGTTCTTTCACTTAAAAAAACTGATTTCATTCGGGCCTCCCGCGCAATGGGCGGTGGCACTCGATACATAATCAAAAAGCATATTCTGAGCAATGTGATGACTCCGGTTATCGTTTCAATCGCGATTGGTATTCCGGGTGCGATGTTTGCCGAAGCCGGACTAAGTTTTTTAGGTTTAGGAATTCCAGCGCCGCGAGCCTCCTGGGGACAAATGATTGGAATTTATCAAGCCTATATCCGCACAGCCTGGCATCTGACGGTTTTTCCTTCAATCGTTCTTGCGCTGACGATGCTGGCGTGGTTTTTGTTTGCCGACGGCATCCGCGATGCACTTGATACAAACAGCAATTTCTCAATCGTTGATTAAATAGAAGTCATCTTTCACCAGCGCCAAAAAACGGGCTTATCGATCCAAGAAACCATCCGGCAGATAGAGGAATGCGGATCCTGGATGGGTGCTGAGGTTCGTCGAGCAGGACCCCGGAATACCGCGCGCTCGTTGACCAGTGTCTTCGATGAAGAATCGATAGAGCTGATTGGTGGGGCGAAGCGCCCGATCCAGAACTCGTCAATGAAGAATCGGTGAGATGGGCGCTCGTTCTCCGCACCGTTGTCGCAGCCCATCAAAAACTCACCGGCCCGGATCGTGATCATTTGGTCCGATGATCATTTTGGATTGAGGCGATCTGTCACCGCTTTTGATTGCCGCAGTCCAATGCTTGCCGCTCGAGGTCAAGATAAGTCAGGGAGACAAACCAGTTATAACCCCGCACACTCCAAGATAGCGCCTCCTCTCTTTTGCATCTCATCGAACGATTTGAGTTTTGAAGGCTACTCCAAGACGGCAGAGACTTTGTGAAAACTTCGAGGATGCCACGGGCTTGTCCCGTTGGAGCTTCCCGATTGTTGCTACAACGCTTGTGGGCGATGCGCCAGACGCCACGGGCTTGCCCCGTGGAGCATCACGCTGGCTGCTATTTGGCGGCTCGGCTATTGGGCAGGTCGCAGCGAGCGTGAACCTCCACGGGGCAAGCCCGTGGCATCTTTGGCTCACGACTCCGCTCTGTGTAGCCAGCGAGCGTGAACCTCCACCAGGCAAGCTGGTGGCATCCTCGGAGTTTTCACAGTCTCATCAGAGATGCTACTAGCAACAAGAGTATCGTCTTCATCGCCATGTTTTCTTGCGGTACTTTCATCTCAATGCGGAATGAGTGCAGAGCGCCTCGCGTAACGCCCGGCAGGCAGGGATGTCTGCGCTCTCAGGAAACGGGCCGAGAGGATCCTCTGTGCGCCAGTCCTCACTTTGTCGTTTTCAGACTCCCTTTTGGTACGGTTGCGATGGCTCCCTTGTAGTAAATCTCGTAGCTGCCGTCTTCGCGCTTCCCTGTGACCAACACCCTCGTACCTGCCTTGCGGATGATCACGATCTGATTGCAGGTGTCGAAAGCCTTAGTATTCTTCCTCAAAGTCAGTCCATGCATTGGACGTGGCAGCAACCTCAATGGACGTTCCCTGTTCAATAGGTTCTTCATAGTCACTGTTCCAACGCGAGTTGCTTTATCACCCTCACAATAGATCAATGGGAAGACACCGCGCTCCGTCTCGCCTATTCCGCCCTCGGCGTGAATCACAAACACATTCGCTTTGACATCGTATAGCCAGAACGAACCTGTCCAACAATCGGCCTCACCCCCGCTTTCATCGATTACCAGGTAATATCTTCCGCCAGATTCGATGAACACCGAGGCGCTCAGGCCTCCGCTCCTCGCGAGAATAGGTAAGCTCGTTCCGGTGTCTAATTCGGAGACGAAAATCGCCCTGCCATCGCCTTCATATGTGCATGGAATTCTCACCGTGTGGAACAAATACTTCCGAGAGGGATCAAATAACAGATCGGGAGCCTGCATGCTTCTCGCTGGATTCACTCGAATATCTTCGATGGCCTCCAGAACCAGACTCCGAAGGTCCTTGTCTCGGCTCTTCAAGGCCCCAATCAAGCCGAAGACATCGTCGATGCTCACCAACAAATAGTAGCTCTTGACTCGGAGGGCACTGTCCTGACCCATCAATAGCTTGACCAGAGCTGGAATAGCCGGCGCCCCGATATTCGCCAGAGCTTCGGCAGCAACGTTTCGAATACCTCGATCCGGATGCTTCAACAACTTGATCAGAGCCGGAATGATTGCGGGCGACTTCCCCCCGACATTCTTAAGCGCATGGGTTGCATATAGGCAAACGTCTAGATTCCGATCCTCGATCGATTCGATCAAAGCAGGAACCGCCGCCTTCGCAGCCGGCCCGATGCCTGCCAGCGCCTCGGCAGCTTGGCTTATTACGGCAGGGTCTTGATCTTTCAACGCCCCGATGAGAATCGGAATGACTGACTTTGGCAGGGAAAGAATGGGAATGACTGACTTTGGCAGAGGAGGTGGGTCGATGAATCCATATCGTTGTCGCGGTGGGTTGACGCCGCTAAGAGCCAGGGCGGCCCTGGACCGGACGCTCTCGTCCGGGTTTTCCAACGCTTCGATCAAGGCAGGAATGGCGGTCTTCGCTTCCGGCCCCTGCGCGAGACTTCCAATCGAAAGAGCGGCGGATCTTCGAACCGACGCATCCTGGTCCTTCAACGCTTCGATAAGAGCGCCGAGGGCTTTTGGATTAACCCCAAGTTTTCCAAGGATCAATGCGGCGCCGCCGCGGATGTTTCCATCCTGATGCTTCAATGCTTCGACAAGAGCTTGAGCGGCTCGCGGCCCGATGCCTCCCAAGGCGTTGATGGCGGCAATTCGGACGTCCTTGTCCTGGTCGCTCATTAATTGGATCAAACGAGAGACGGCGTCGCCGGCATCCCGCCGTGCAAGGGAATCAGCAGCGCTTCGGCGTACGGAGGCCTCGCGGTCTTGCAATGCTTCGATCAGAGCGGCGATGGCTGCCCTTGCCGGAGCCGACTTGAGCGCAGAAGCAGATGCGCTACGGACACTCTTGTCGGCGTCGCCTAACGAGTTCAAAAGGGTGGCGACGACTTCATCGGCGGCCGGGTCAATTCTTCCAAGCGCTCGAGCGACGTTGGAGCGCACCTGTTCATCAGGGTCCTTCGATGCCTCGATCAGAGTATCTAACGCGGGTTTCGCGGTTGACCGCATGCTCGCAAGCGCGTACGCGGCAAAGCTCCGAACGTTGCTGTCCTGGTTCTTCAAAGCCTCCATGAGAAGAGCGATCGCCACCCGCGCAGTCGGGTGCCCGGGTGAAAGGCGAACACAGCCGAGGGCGAACTCAGCAGCCGATCGGACCTTTGGGTCTTGATCCTTGAGTGCCTCGATCAGCGCAAGATAAGCAGGCGCGGCTTCAGCCTCAGGGCCCGTGATATTTTGGGCGGCAGCGCTGCGGATGGCTGGGTTCGGATCTTTCAATGCTTCAATCAGGATTGGGAGCAGAGTTGCCGGTCTTGGATTGCCTTCTGGAAAAAAGGGGATCTCTCTAAGGGCATCGAGTGCGCCGAGGCGCACGTCTTCGTCGTGGTCCTTCAACGCCTCGATCAGCGCGGGTACAGCCGGCGCGCCAACGGCCCTGAGCGCATAAAATTTGGTCAGGGCGGGAACGGCGTCCGCACCGATCTTCACCAGGGTTTCGAGAGCACGGTTGCTGATGTCTGCCTCGTCGATCTTTAGCGCTTCGATCAGAGCCGGGACCTCAGCTTTCGAATACGAACCGAGTTTCAACAGGGCTTTGGCGGCTCTCCAACGAACGAAGCTGTCGCCTTGCTTCAACTGCTTCGTCAGAGCGGAAATTCTCAGGTCCGCCTGCTCCTGTCCCCGCGCGGCGGTGGCGAAAAGTGAGATCAATATCGCTGATACGCAGGCGCCGCGAGCGGCGGTGATCAAGTAATGTCTGCTCTGAATAGTCACTGATTCCTCCGGTCTTGATCTCATACCAACTCCTCGCTGCTCACCGAATTGATTCAAGGTAATCAATCGCCTGTTTCACACTGCTTGCAAAGCTTGAGACAGCCGGGTCTTTGGATTTCAGCAAAGCGTTGTAAGCATCCTTCAACAGGCTGATAGAGTCAGTGGCCTTAGCGTCACGCAGAGCTTTGGAAATATCGGCGAGCTTGCCAGCCATGAAAGAGGGCACGGTTGGATTCTTACTATCCAACGCCTCGATTAGAGCGGGGATAGCAACTCTTGCATTCGGCCCGAAGCGTCCAAGAGCATCGGCGGCACTAAGGCGAACCATTTCGCTCTTGTCTTCTTTCAATACCTTGATCAAGGCGGGAATAGCTGATTTCGCTTCTTGACCCATCGCGCCCATGGCGAAGGCGGCAACGCTGCGAACAGCGCTGTCCTGGTCCCTTAATAAATCGGCGAGAGCAGGGACGGCTGCTTTCGCGGCTGGGCCGATTCTCTGAACAACCTGAGCGGAGCTGAGCCGGATCGATGGGTCTGGACTCTTCAAGCCCTCGATCAAAGCCGGGACTGCTTCGCTTGCGACCGAACCCATTGCCCAAAGAGCACGGGCGGCGGCTTTACTCACCTCGGGGTCCTGATCCTTGAATGCTTCGATTAACGCGGAAATTAAGGCCTGCACGAACGGACTGCTGCGCGAGGAGTTGAGGATGATGGACACAATCCCATTGGCGGCGCTGCTACGCGTACCGCTGTCTTGGTCCTTCAAAGCGGCGATGAGCGCGTCGGCTGCCTCCTTAGTTTGTGGTTTTATCACTTGGAGAGCGCCGGCGGCTGCCTGGCGAACGGGCGCGTCGATGTCTTTCAACGCCTGAATCAGCGCCGGAACCGCCGCAGTTGCGTCTTGCCTGCGAAGGGCGCTGCCCGGATTTCGACGGGCATAGTCGTCCCGTGCGTCCTCGTCTTTGATGTATGAGCTTAAGAGGCCGCGAGCGGCATTTCGACGGACATGATCGTGCGGGTCCTTTAGAGCCTCGATGAGCGATGGAATGGCCGGCGGTCCCATCTGGCCGAGAGCTTGCGCGGCATTGGAACTCGCGGACTCGTCTTTACCCTTCAACGCCGTAACCAGAGCGGGGATCGCCGGTTCGGCCTTTGACCCCATCTCGCCAATAATCCGGGCAGCGGCGCTGCGGACACTTTCATTCTCATCCTTCAATGCCTCGGCCAAGGCACCGAGCGCGCCGGGCCCAATCTTGGCAAGCGTCTTGGCGGCAAAGATTCGGACAGCGTCGTGGCGATCCTTCAGTGCAGCGATGAGGGCGGGAATCGCGGGCTTGGTGGGCGGTCCAATGTCTCGCTTGTCGATAAGCCTCCATCTTCCATCAAGCTTCACCCGCGCGCGGCCTCCGGAGAAAGGAAGAGCGGCCTCGAACCGTGGTATGTTCGCGAGCTCGCCAGTCTTGTTGATGTAGCCCCACTTGCCGTCGAAGGCTACCGGAGCCAGCGCTTCGGAGAACTGTCCGGCGTCGCTGAACTGAGGCTTAATCGCCGTTTCCCCATCGCCGTTAAAATAGCCGAACTTTCCATTCTGTTTGAAAAGAAACCGACGGGCTGACGCGGGACGCGGCCTATTCGTGATGGCCGTCCAGTCGAAAATGACTTTGACGGGACCTTGGTAGTCGGCAAACAACAATTCGCTGGCGTCGTTCCAGGCGAAGTCCCCCGCGGCGTCCTCGCAGTCGCCGCAATTGAAGAACTCCTTGCCTGACCTGGCTTCCGCCGCTGCAATCCATGCAGTACCTCCATTTCCCCCTTCCGCCGCAATGGCCTTGCCGTTCGGAGACCACTTAGGTTTGCCGTATTGGGAACAATTGTATTCCCCGGTTCCTGAAACCCCGCCGCGAAGACCCCGCAATCCCCTGGCCGCGCCGGTACGAAGATTCATTACCTTGATGCTACCCTCATCGGCGAACGTGAGCTCGTTGCCCGATGGCGACCATGCCGGATCATAACTCATGCCGTCATTGGTCAATCGCCGCAAACCAGTTCCATCCTTGTTGATGAGCCATAAGTCGGTACGCGACCCCCCACACCCAAAGCCGAAGCGCCACATGCCTTCGAACTCCCCGACAAAAACCTGCCTCTCACCAGAAGGAGTAGGAATGTACCCTCTGATAGTCTTGAGACCCTTAGCGATCCCCCGCCTCAGCATACTGCGGACCAGCGGATCAGAAGGAGCGGCGCTTTCATCCTCCAGTTTTGCATCTCCCCATCCGTGAGACGGCGATCCATATGCGAGCGTTCTACTCCAATCGAAGACGACTCTTCCTAAGCCCTGAATGACTATGTCGCCGTCCTTATTCCAAGTGAAATCAATCGGTCCCTTTGACGCCGCCGTCTTGAGGACTTCCTTGCCGGAGGTTGCCTCCACCACCGAGACCAAGCTTGAAATGTTGCTCGCCTTTGCAGCGATGACCTTGCCGTTTGGAGACCAGTGAGGCCGTTCGTGTCCGAACCCCGAAGGCGAATCCTCCTTCAGCGTACCCTTGAGCGCAGGCAAGCTCCTCACTTTCTTTGTTCCGACATCGACGACGTTGATGGAATCGTAATGGGCGAACGCGACTTCGCGTCCGGATGGCGACCATTCGGGCTCGAAGCTACACCGGTCATAGGTCAATCGCTCGAGGCCGCTCCCGTCTCGGTTGATGAGCCAGAGATCAGCGACCGGCTGCTGCGGCATGTCTTGAAACGCCCCGACGAATGCGATCTTATGACCGGACGGCGAGGGCACGTACTCGACGATCTTTGTCACGCCGGTCTTTCTCACTCTTTGGAGTAGTCCAGTGAGAAGCCGGCGGTCGGGCTTCGGAGAAGGCTTCTCGTGAGTTTCAACCTCAGAGGAATCGAGAGGTAAGAGGTTTTGCCAATCAAAGATGACGCTGGCAAAGCCGAGCAGAAGCCTGCTGTCGGCGGTCCATTGGTGGCTGCCCGCTCTTGCGAAACGAGCGATCTGTCGGCCACTCCAGGTGGTGACTTCGACCCACTCAGATTGTCCGTCGCGAGCGGAGACTGCGGTCGCCTCTTGGTTCGAAGCGAATTTCGGCTCCCCATATATCACATACTCCTTGCCCGAGTCCGAAACGTACGCTTCGCGGATGGTTCCAACACATCTTTCGGCTTTTGGCCTGCCTTCCTTCGGCGAAGGGTCGCAAACCGCGACACTTATCGTCCGAATGCTGCCTTTGTCATCGAAGAAGATGCTGCCTTCGTTTGGCTCCCACTCTGGATTATTGCTGGTCCCGTTGGTCGTCAATCGCTCTAGCCCGGTCCCATCGGTCTTCACCATCCACAGGTCCGTCTTCTGACCGCTGATCGGCGGCCGCTCGACGCTCCAGCGCTCCGAGAACTCCCCGGCGAAGACCCATCTGCCGCCTGACGGGGACAAGGATCGCGTCGCTATTCTCTTCACGCCTTCCGATTCCACGCAACGGAGCATTCTTGAGTCAACCCGTTCACCTATGATTGGATCCAAAGATTCACATTTCCGAGCTTCGCTGGTTTTCTCTTGAGTTGCCCCCTGAGGATCGGGCGGGGCCGCGTGTTGAGGCACCCCGCCCAGGAGAAGGCATATCAACGTGCTTGCAGAGACTATTGAGAACCTGCTTCCGACTTGCATCTCGTCCTCCCAAAGGATGGATTCAACGAACGCAGCGTCTCGTGCGGATTCTACAGGATCGTAACTAAGAGCAGTTGCGGAATGAATCCACGCCGCTTCCGATGCCAAGATGTTCGGCTCAGTTGCTTTCGGTTAGCAAAGAGAAGCCGGCTTACTAAAGCAACTGCGGCGTACTCTTGGTTGGTCTCTGTCTTACACGTCGCCGAGGATTAGGTTCGCGATCGTCTCAAGCTGCATGTTCGACGTGCCTTCGTAGCTCTTTCCGATCTCCGCGTATCCGTAGTGCTTCTCAGCGGGTAGTCTGTGATGTAACCCTAGCCTCCGTCAAGCCCGACGAACTGTGACGTAACGGGCGTGGCTACTTGAGGTGTGAACAGCTCCACCTGCGTTGCCTGCCATTGCGACGACCCTAGCACCTCAAGTGCTAACCAGGTGATCAGTCGCGATAATTTGAGCCGCCAGCAACCAGAGGGTAAACACCGCCGGCAATCAGCGGTATCTCACCTCAAGGCCGCATGTGGAGCCGCCGTGAGTTGAGCGCGAAGTTCGCCGGCGCGGTTCTTCCGCGTGGCAATGCTGAGGTACAGATTGCCGGCCATCAAGCTGCGGCGATCCGCTTCGGAGAGTAAGTGAGCGCCCGAGATCTCCTTGAAACCTCGATTCGAGACGATCAACACGACCGGGCCGTTCTGGCCTTTGGCGGCGCGGTGGATATTCGCGAACAGAACGTCATCCGGTTTCGAGTCGGAGATGGTGATCTTGTATGTCAATTCATTCGTCGTGGGATTGAAGGTAAAGCGAGCTTTGGCGACTGACCTGGCCGTGACGGCAGGAACTACTTCGCCACCGGCGGCGATGATTTCAAAGGCGAGCGGCTGGGCTCCAGAGTTCGTACCCAGGGCTGGAGTGCGTGACGGTGGACGGCGGTGCGGCGAGGCTTTCTCAAAAGCATAGCCAAGCGCGACAACACGAGCGTCAGCGAACGGCCTGCCGTAGATCTCTATTCCGACCGGTAACCCGTCGTCGGTGAAGCCCGCCGGAACGCTGAGCGCCGGAAAACCGGAAGAAGCGCTGAGTTGACAGTTCGTTCCAGCCTGCGCGTCTCCGATTCGGGCCGCCTTGCGGCGAATCGTCGGATACACCAGCGCATCGAGCTTTTGGTCATCCATCACCTTGAGCACCGCCTGCTGAGTCTCCTTTCGCTTGGCCAAAACCTTTTGATACTCCGCGGAGTCGCGCCCCTTGGCGATGTTCCTTCTCTTGAAGGTTGATTCGAGCGCCGCATGGTAAAGCCCCTTCTGGAGAATCTCGTCCAGCGATCGAACGGGCGCTGCCGGCCTCGCCGCGAGGTAGGCAGCCAAATCTCCCTTGAACTCAAAATCAATCAGCGACGAATCGCGCAGCAATTCGGTTAGGTTGGGAATCGCGATATCAACCACCGTCGCGCCCTGCTTCTTCATCTCGTCGAGCGCCGCGCGAACTATCCGCGCCACTTCCTGGTCCTCAGGCGCATCGCCGAACAGGGTAGTCAATGTTCCGAGCCGCGCGCCCCTCAACGCATTGGCGTCCAGCGCTTCGCCGAACTTTGGGCGCGTCTGTGCGGGCGCGAGTTTGGTGGCCGGATCCGCAGGATCTTCTCCGATGGTTGCGTCGAGTACGATCGCCAAATCCGCCATCGTGCGCGCGAGCGGCCCGGCTACATCCTGCGTGGTTGACAGAGGCACGATGCCGGCGATGCTGGACAGCCCTTTCGTTGGACGCAGTCCGACGAGGTTGTTATGTGATGCTGGAATGCGGATCGAACCGCACGTGTCACTACCCATACCGATGGCGGCGAAGCTTGCGGCGATGGCCGCGCCGGTTCCGCCGCTCGAGCCTCCCGGATTGCGATCCGGATCGTAAGGATTTCGCGTTTGTCCACCGAACGCGCTGATGTTGATGATTCCCGACGCCAGTTCGTGCATGTTGGACTTGGCGAGAATCACCGCTCCCGCTTCGCGCAGTTTCCGAACCTGGAAGCTGTCGTCGGATGGAATGAAGCCTGCGAGGGCCGGGGAGCCTGCGGTGGTCGGCATGCTCGCCGTGTCGTAGTTGTCCTTGACGATGATCGGAATCCCATGCAGCGGCCCACGCGGACCCTTCGCCGCGCGCTCCTGATCGAGCTTTTCGGCTTCCTTCAAAGCGTTGGCATTGGTGGCGAGGATGGCATTCAGCCGCGGGCCCCGAGCATCGTACGCCTCGATTCGCGCGAGGTAGGCTTGAACGAGTGCCTTCGAGGTCGTCTTCCCTTCGGTCATCCACTGTTGCAGTTCGGCAATAGTCGCTTCCATGACCTGCACGGCGGCGTCCGGGCGCGGAGGCTGAGCGCCCGCGGGAATAGCCGCCATGAAAGGAAGCGCAAAGATGAATAGGCAGCCTAAGAATCGGATCAATAGTTTCATTGTGCGGCCGAGCCACGTCATCGCGGAACTCCAGTCGCGCGACGATCGCAAGCGATACGCCCATCGCTTCAGCGGTCTTTGATGGTCCGCCCGCCAAAGAAGCGCAGTTCAAGGGTTAGTGGACCGGGCTTAACGCCGTCCCCAGAGATTCACGTACGGGCGCGACCGCCAATTCTGCTTCGCATACCAGAACTCGACGCTCCGAATTCTACGCCGGTCGCCGGGGAGGTCAATCACGCGAGTCTTACCCCGATCGGGAATGTTGTCTCGAATCTGAAGTTCGTGATCGGCGCCTCTATCGAAGTGGACGACTACGCGCTCGAATTCAATGGCTCCTCCTTTGACCCCGAGCTGAAGGGCGCGAAACGTCCCACGGGTGTTCACGACGATCCTATCGTGATCCACCCTTCCATTCACATAGGATCGCCCGAGATTTTCCCATCGGCCCTCGTCGGCCCGACGGCGATCGTCGTCTCGCCGCTGGGCGGATGATGTGGTACTCAGACTGAACAGCAAGAACAACAAACTGGCCATACGAATCGATTTTTGGAAGCTCATGCTTCTCCTTCTTAGAGACTGAAATTAGGCGTCCACCACGCCGGTCATCTAGACATCGCCGAGGATCAACTTGGCGATCGTCTGAAGCTGCATGTTCGAAGTACCCTCGTATATCTTTCCGATTTTGGCGTCGCGGTAATACTTCTCAGCCGGATAGTCTTTGGTGTAGCCGTAGCCGCCATACAACTCGACCACCTGCGAAGTCACGTGCTCGGCCACTTGAGAAGTAAACAGTTTGGTCATTGCCGCCTGCTTGACGAAGTCTTCGCCGGCGTCTTTCAAGCGCGCGCAGTTGTAGACCATCAGGCGCGCGGCTTCGAGCTCGGTGGCGATCTGCGCGATCTGAAACTGAACACCCTGGAAGCTCGCGATCGGCTTGCCGAACTGCTGACGCTCTTTGGTGTAGTTGATACCGCAATCGAGCGCGCCCTGCGCAACGCCAACCATCTGAGCGCCGATGCCTATACGCCCTTCGTTCAAAGTCTCGATCGCGATCTTGTAGCCCTTGCCCACTTCACCGAGCACGTTCTCCTTCTTCACCGCGCAGTCTTCGAGGATCAATTCGCAAGTCGAGCTCGCGCGAATGCCGAGCTTGTTCTCTTTCTTGCCAACCGTAAAGCCGGGAAAATCGCGCTCGACCAAAAACGCCGTGATGCCGCGATAGCCTTTGTCCGGCGCGACGTTGGCGAAGACGATAAACAATCCGGCTTCCGCTCCATTGGTGATCCAAAGCTTGCGGCCGTTCAACACGAAGTGATCGCCTTTGTCCTCGCCCTTCGTCGTAAGCGCGAAAGCATCGCTGCCCGAACCGGCTTCCGACAACGCGTAAGCTCCCACGGTGTCCGCCGACTGCCTTGCGAGGTATTTCTTCTTCTGGTCTTCGTTGCCCCACCGGAGAATTGCGTTATTGACCAGCGTGTTTTGCACGTCGACGATGACCCCCGCGGAGGCATCGACTCGCGAAAGCTCTTCGACGGCAAGGATTGCATTGAAGAAGCTGCCTCCCTGACCGCCGTATTCTTCGGGGACTTCGATACCCATCAAACCGAGCTCGAAGAATTGCTGGATCAGTTCAGGAGCGAACCTGGCCTTCTCATCCATCTCGGCTGCAAGCGGACGGACCTGTTGTTCAGCGAACTCGCGAACGGATTGGCGAAACAGCGCTTCTTCGTCGGTGAGCGAGGTGAGCGGGCGGGGCGCGCTTTCGGATATTGAAGAGGCCGGTTGTGACATCGCGTTTACTCCTCTGAGCGGTGAAAAAGTTTCAAGCGTTGAATGAAGCTCAATCTAACATGCCGGTTTCGAGGGCTGCAAGTTTTGGCATGAACTGAACGTGCGTATGTATTGCCTTGGATGGCTCATCGGCGGCTGATATGATTTGCTTCACTTGCGAGAGCGCCAGGGACGAACCTGAAGCTGTCGAGGTTCGTACTAGGACTGGATTCCCCTGTTGAATAAGCTGACACAATGAAAAGCGCGTTGAGTTAAGTCACGTTGGAGGCGGCTAATGTACTGTCCAAATTGCGGCGATCAAACGACTCAAGGCTTGAAGTACTGCAAGCGATGCGGGGCAGGGCTGAGCACGTCAACCACCCCGATTGAGACGAAGGCTTCTGTTGGCGCGGCGATGGGGACAATGCTCTTCCTTGTGGCCCTGGTCAGCATCGCGGGATTCATCGCGCTATTCAGCACGGTCTACAGTCTTGGGGAGAGCCCGGGCTTCAACACTAAAGCATTGATCGCAATAATGGCTTTCGGCGGCGCCACGGTGGTCGGAGTTATCGGGCTGTTGGTGTGGCTACTGTTGCGATTGACAACAAGCTCTCAACCGCTTGTCCGGCGCGAAAAGACCGAGAAACCCGGTGCTCGCGACTACGCGCCTCAGCAGTTGCCCGCTTCTCCGATCAGCATGCCAAGCGTTACCGAGAACACTACTAGAAATTTCGATCCGGCAGTGTACGGCGAGAAGGGCGCGCGCGAGTAACAGTCGCAAGGCTCGCGCTCACAATGTCAGAACGGTTGAAAACTTTCGCGGTTCCGGGTTCAGAGTTCCGGGTTCAAGTTGAGAGTCCTGGGTTCAGAGTTGAGAGTTACGGGTTCGACCCTGAACCCTGAACCCTAAACTCGGAACCGAAAGGCCGACCTCTCAATCAAGGCGCGTTCCAGTTGCACGTCATCGGAGCGGAGGACATTTGATGAATGTCGTAGAACTCAAGAACGTCACCAAGCGGTTCGATCAGTTCGTTGCGGTCAAAGACCTTTCCTTTGAGGTGAGGCAAGGCACCATCTTCGGGCTGCTCGGGCCGAACGGCGCAGGCAAGACTACTTCGATCAGGATGATCGTGAACATATTCGCGCCCGATGAAGGCGATATCCTGGTGATGGGCAAGCACGTATCCTCCGAGATGCAGCCGCACATCGGATATCTCCCCGAAGAACGCGGTCTGTACAAGAAGATGAAGATCGCCGACCAGCTCATCTTCTTCGGGACTCTGAAAGGGCTGGGCTCGACCGAGGCTTCAAGGCGAGTCGATCAATGGCTCGAACGACTCGAGCTCTCCGATTGGAAGAACAAGAAGCCCACCGATCTCTCCAAAGGCATGCAGCAGAAAGTTCAGTTCATCGCGAGCGTCATTCACGACCCCGATGTAATGATTCTTGACGAGCCGTTCTCCGGACTCGATCCCGTCAGCGTCAACCTGCTCAAGAATGTCATCCTCGACTTGAAGAAGCGCGGCAAGACCATCATCTTTTCGACCCACCAGATGGAACAGGTCGAGCAGATATGCGACGACATCTGTTTGATCAATCACGGGACGCAGGTGCTGATCGGCGGGTTGAAGGAAGTGAAGCGGCGCTTCGGCAAGAACACGGTGATCCTCGACTACGAAGGGCCGGATTCGTTTCTGGGCGACGACCTGGTCAAACACCACAATCGATTTCCAAACTACAGCGAGATCCTGCTCAACGACGGCGCCGACGCGCAGGAGGTGCTAAAACGCGCGCTTGCAGCCGGCGCGCGAGTGAACCGCTTTGAACTGGTTGAACCGTCGCTCAACGAGATCTTTATCGAGAGCGTGACCGGAAAGGCTTCGGTCAGCAACGGAGGCGAGAGGTAGCGATGAAGAAAGTGTGGATCATCATAAGGCGTGAATACCTTGTCCGCGTGCGGACTCGTGCGTTCCTGCTCGGCACGATCATAAGTCCAGTGTTGATGCTGGCGTTGTTAGCGATGCCGATCTTCTTTGCGACGCGTGGCGGAGGCGAGCGGCGGGTGACGGTGCTGGATCAAAGCGGCGACCCGGAGTTGTTCGAAGCAATCAAACACAGCCTGGAGACGCGAGGCGACGGTGACGAAGAAGTCGAGGGCCGCAATCCGAATCTTGGCCGAACCCACTACATCCTAACTCGGAGGGTCGTTGCTCCCGGCGAGGACATGCAAGCGACTCAGCTTCAGTACCAGCAGCAGGCGGCTAAAGACCCCGACACAACCTACATGGTGTTGCAGGCGGGTGGCCTGGACCATGTTGAGGTTGAGTATTTTGCCAAGAACACTAGTGATTTTTCCATCGGTACTCTGGAACGGGCCATCAACGATGCGGTCTCGGCGCTCAGGCTGAAGCGCGCGGGACTCAACCCGGCACAGATCGCTGCTTATACCAAGCGGATCGAGTTGAAGAGGAACAAGATCACCGCCAGCGGCGGAGTCGAGGAAGGCGGACGCGCTGATTTCATCGTCGCCTTCGCGATGTTGTTCTTCATCTACATGACGGTTCTCATCTACGGCCTGTCTGTTATGCGCGGCGTCATCGAAGAGAAACAATCTCGCATAGTCGAAGTGCTGGTTTCTTCCGTGAGGCCAACACAGATGATGTTGGGCAAGGTGATAGGTATCGGTCTGGTTGCTCTCACTCAAGTCGGAGTGTGGGCGCTGTCGGCGTTGCTGCTGACGACCGCCGGCGTATCGGTGTTCGCTGCGCGTGGCATGACGATGCCGAACATTCCGGTTAGCTTGCTGGTCTATTTCGTAGTGTACTTCGTGCTCGGCTACTTTCTGTACGCGACGTTGTACGCACTGGTGGGGGCGACAGTGTCGAGCGAAGATGAAGCTCAGCAGGCACAGATACCGGTAACCATACTGCTGGTCGTTCCGATGATGATTTTCAATATGATCATTGCCAACCCAACCAGCACCGCCTCGATCGCACTGTCCATGATACCGTTCTTTGCGCCGACGCTGATGATGATGCGCATAGCGGTGGTGAACCCGCCCGTGTGGCAGATTCTCTTGTCGATGGGGATCATGTTAGCGACGATCCTCGGGTGCGTATGGGTGGCAGCGAGGATCTATCGGGTTGGCATCTTGATGTACGGAAAACGCCCGAGCATCGCCGAGTTGGGCAGGTGGTTGCGGTATAGCTAACCCACAGCAGGCCGGGTGGCGGAGACTTTAGTCTGTGGCGGTTTAGCAATGAACAGATTCAAGTCTGGGCCAACAACCACGTGGTGGTTGCACGTTTATAGCCATCGGGACCACGCAACTGCTCACGCCTTTAGGATTGAAATGTGGTCGCAGGCTAACTGGCACATTGAACTCCTGACGGAGTTCGCGTCGTCTCACATCTCGGTACTATAAACATTGAACTCCTAAAACGGAGTTCCGCTGGAGAACCGAATATCCAAACTTAGTTGCCAGACCGAAATCTGTGCCTTCTCTGACCTGTTTGCCTTTGAGTCGGCGGCGATCTTCTGATACCATCCCGCCAAAATCAAATCTGCCCCGAAAGGAAGCTATGACTATATTCGGAAAGCGTCTGTCTGAGTACGTTGCGTTCGCGAAACTATTCCTCTGCCTGATCGCCATAGTCGGGATCGCGCGTTTGGGCCTCTCTCTCGCGGGCGTTGAAAACGCAAGCGTCAAGTGGTTGAGCATCTCGGTAGTCACGCTGATCGGGATGATCTACTACGCGGTTCGCGTGCATACCAGCGGCTTCGGCAGCTACAAGCAGCTACTTCCAATCCTCGTTCTTCAGAGCCTCGTTGCGCAGTCGATCATCATAGCCGGAATAGTGATCTCGATCTTTACCGGCCGCGACAACATCTTCAGCGCACCGGAGTACAGCGGCGGTGGGGACGGCAAGACCTGGCTGCACGCGGGCGCCCACCTGGTCCTTGGGGTAGTCGTCGGCTCGTTGTTAGCGTGGCTGGTCGGCTGCGTGATTATGTGGGTGACTAAGAAAGTAGTTCGGCGAGATGCGGCGGCGGTGTAGGAAGCCGTCGCGATTGGAGTCGGCGACATCAAAGCAGGACGTTGAATCCTTCTTGAGTGAAATGATGATCGTGCGTCAGAACATCCGCGATCTGAAGCTCGCGCATCGTGTTCATCGACATGCAATCCGTCAGGCTGTACCCCTTATCTTGGCGAGCGTTGTACAAACTCAATGCCGATAAGAATGATTCGCGAGATTGCTCGACGACCTGAACCCCAGGTATCTCAAGAGACTCGGAAACGACAGCGGCGGACTTGGCGCGCATCTCGGGTCCGTAAGTACAGAAGAAGTTCAGAAGCTCGATCAGGACAGCTTCTGTCGTGATCAGGTCGCCCTTGAGCATCGCCCCAACCTCGAGGGCTTTCTGGTGCCACTGTTTCCTCGGGTTAATCGAGGCAATAAAATAGAGCGTGTCGACGAACGTGAGACTCATTTCTTCGGGGAACCGTACAAGTAATGGTCGTGCTGCTCGGATCCATCAGTCGGCAGCTTGTCCCAGACCTCATCTGGGACATCCTTGACGATGTCCTGGATGGCGTCCCAGAGGGTCTTAGCTGGCTGACTCTTCTGCCGCTCGATCCCTTCTACGAAGTCGAGCACCCTTTTCTGTTCTTCGACATCAAGCGCCCGGAGCCTTTCGACAATAGTCTCTTCAATCCTTGACGACAAAGCATCCCTCCCTTACGCCGCTCACGAACCTTTTGATCCATCGTCAGTTCTTTCTTTAATCGAAGCATTGCCTTGTGCGGTCTCCACCGAAAGGCGCTCTACAAACTCCAGTACCTTCCTCTGTTCTTCGGGCTCAAGCGCACGAAACTTCTCACGTATCTTCTCTACTGTGTCGGATTCCATATTCAGCCTGCACCACTGAGAGGCGGCGTGCCCCGCTACCTTCACTGAAAGAGTGTACCACTCTCGGGCGTTGGGGTTGAGGAAGCCAATCGTGCGTTCTCGGGTCAGGCCACCACCAGACTGTGCAACGATACTTCAATGAGTTTCTTCGTTGAGTCACTGATCCTGTTTCAGTCGCGGGTTACGCTTCGACTTTTGCCTGGCTCGGCGCGGATGCGTAGCGGCGGGTGACTGAGTTTCCTCCGGCAGGAACTCGCTCACCTCCTGCAGTACCTGCTTCAGAGCTGGTTCCAAGGCGGGCGAAGTCTTACGCCCGACATGTTTGTGATGCGGAAAGCCGGGCAAACGCGGGTGATGAGGCGCATTGTCGTAGCGGAATACCGCGGATTCACCACGAACGTACTGATAGCGGTATTGCCTCTTGATAGGTCACGCGCGGTCGATGACGATTCTTTCTGTAAACTCCAAACGCGAGCCATCAGCGAAGTAGATCGCACCCTCGACCGTGCCGCGTTTGTAATCAAGTTGCTCAAGGTCGAGTTGCGACGATACGGCCTGGCTGAACTCTATCAGCTTAAGCATCAGGTCGAAGTATTGAAGCACATCACGCATAGCGCCCCTTAGTCAGGCCGCAGCGTGATGAAAATGTTCCCGCAGCAGCGCCTGGTAATCGTCAAATGCTCCTGCCCAGCGCATCACGTCGCGGCTATCTCCCATCTTGCCGCCGACGTACCGGGCGTAGAACTCGACGGTACTCATGCCGAACTTCTCCTCATAGCCATGCATTGTCTCAATGAGCGATTCGAGACTTCCGGTCACATCTAGCTGCCGCCCAAGTTCGCGAAGCATCTTTCGGCGCTCGGCAGCGCTCGTTTCCTCAAACCTCATTCTCACTTTCGCCATCGTTATCTACCTCGTTACTTGTGCTTCAACTCGACATCATAGTTGAGCGTCATAGCATAGCATCTGGACTCACGCTCTGGCTTCTGCGAGGGCATCTGAATACAAGCTTCCGGCTCGCCGACTTCGTCCGATCGTCATTCACAATGGACGCCTACTTTTGGCGATTAGTTCATAGAGATCATAGTTCACGCTTGTGACACCTAGGTCAGCCACTCCCTGTCCGGCCCTGCTTCGCTCATTGAAACCTCCCTCTTGCAACGAGCTTCGCGAAACACTGAAAACTTGCCCCGAACTTTATGGTGCGGGACGATTGTGTGTCAATTACCGAAGAACGTTCATAGTAAAGGCAAAGGAAGGGCACCCTCTAAATCTTCGGTCTCATGCCCGACCACGGCTTTGCTTTCTCAAGCTGCGCCGCCAGTCTCAGCAACGTCGCGTCATCGCCAAATCTTCCTGAGAACATCACTCCAATCGGCAAGCCTTCCTCCGACCAGTGCAGCGGCACCGACATCGAAGGCTGACCTGTCACATTGTAAATTGCCGTGTACGGGCCGAACTCGGTCACGTCTTTCGTGTACTGCGCGATGTTGGCGGGCGACAAGCTCAACACGCCGAGCGGCACCGGCGGCTTCGCAAGCGTCGGGCTCAGGATCACATCGTACTTCTGCTGAAACTTCGCCATCGCCAGCCCAACCTGATGCATCGTCGCGATGGCTCGCGAATAAGCCACGGCGCTTACGGCGCGTCCCGCTTGCGCCAGCAACCAGGTCACCGGCTCGACATCCTTGTCGGTCACCGGACGGCCCAACGGCTTCGCCGCGTCGTCCAGCGTTCGCGCTAACGAAACGCGTAACACCGTCAGGAACGCCTCGCGCATCCAGGCGTCTTCTATCGGCGGCTGAGCTTCTTCGACCTTGTGACCGAGACTCTCGCAGAGCTTCGCCGCTTCCAACGCGGCCTTCTTGCACTCGGGATCAAGCGGAGTGCCGGCGGGTGTCGCTATCGCAAGCGCGATTCGAAGCTTACCCGTATCGGCGCCGATCTCTCTCAAGAACGGACGCTCCGGCGGAGGTGAAAAGTAAGGCGAGCCCAACTCGGCGCCCGACGTTGCTTCCAACAGCGCCGCGCTGTCTCGAACCGAGATCGTCAGCGCGTGATGATGAGAGCAGCCGTTCCAGCCTTCGAACTGGGCCGGCCCCATCGGCACTCGTCCCCGCGTAGGCTTCAATCCGAACAGCCCGCAGCATGATGCCGGAATCCTGATCGAGCCTCCGCCATCGCTGCCGTGGGCCATCGGCACTACGCGGCTCGCGACCAGCGCGCTCGATCCGCCGGACGATCCGCCGCTCGTTCGTTCGAGATCCCAGGGATTGTGAGTCTTGCCGAACAGCACCGACTCGGTCGTTGTAGTCAGGCCAAACTCCGGCGAGGTTGTCTTTGCGAATATCACAAGCCCGGCTTGCTTGTAGCGCGTGACCAGCGTGCTGTCGAAGTCGGGAGTGTTGTCCTTAAACACGCGGCTGCCGTACGACGTGATGGTTCCAGCCAACTGCTGTCCAAGATCCTTGAGCACAAACGGAACGCCTTTGAATGGGCCGGCCGGCAGGCCTTGCTTGATCTGCGCTTCGGCTTTGTCAAAGAAGAGCTGCGCTACGGCATTCAGCTTGGGGTTGACGGCTTCAAGGCGCTGCCTGACCGCGTTGAGTAGTTCGAGCGGACTGATCTGGCGCTTTGCGACCAACTCGGCGAGCCCGAGCCCGTCGTGCTGATCGTATTCGGCTGCAAGCCCCGACAACCCGCCAGGTAACGAATCCGAGTCGTGTCTTGATGCGTCACCGGCTGCCTGACCGGTTGTCTGATCGATTGTGTTCACGATTGCTCCCACGGTTGCGGCGGCGCCAAGCTCGAGCAGTTGCCGCCGGCTCATTTGTTGGTTGTTCATCGCAGTTCCCCCGTCATCGACCTGGATTCTGTGTGCGGTTCGCCGGTGGATATCACCGAATCGTCCTACACCGGACGGGATATCGAGCGCAGAGTATCCAACCTCGCCGGCAGTGTCAACAACGTGACAATCGAGAGTTCAGAGTACAAGCTTTAGGTTGCCTGGTAGATGAGGCAAGCTGAAGCTTGAACTCTGAACATAGGCAAGCTGAAGCTTGAACTCTGAACATAGGCAAGCTGAAGCTTGAACTCTGAA
>JBBPIG010000045.1 GCA_038040445.1 Acidobacteriota bacterium
GTCTCCGGGAGTCTGGTCTACTTTACCTATACATCTAATTTAGCTGAGCGTACCCCTGAAGGGCGCTTCGGAGTTTACATCGCAAGAATAGGCAATGATCCTGATCGCTCACTGCATATTCGGTTGATGGAAACCTTAGTTGCCAACCTTGATGGTAAAGCGAAAGACGCTGGGATTAGACTGGAGTTCAAAGATCTCAAGAGTGAAATAACTGATCAAGAGATTGATCGCCTCCCTGAGAGAACGAGGAATATCAACGCTACAATCGTTATATGGGGGATGGCAATTCAGAATAATGAGGCGTACCTACGCTTGTGGACGAAGTCAGGTGAAATATCTAGATCGCCGAAGCCGGTTACTTTTACTGACATAAATCAATTGGCTGAATTTGCAACGCAAGTGTGGGAAAGGATTGATCAAGCAAGGCTCAGCAGCCTTTCAGCGGAGGAGAGAAAAACCGAACTGGAAAAGGAGGTTGCGGAACTGAAGGCCGACGTTGCGAAGTTACGAGAATTGATGACCTCCTCATTAGTTGTTCGTTCCGCCACAGATTCAACCGCAGCGGCAAATCTGATCACTATTCTGATTGGGGTAGGGGAATATTCAGAACCCGGATTGCGCCTCTTTGGCCCGGCAAACGATGTGGCAGCGCTACGGCAGGTGCTTGTCCCGCGAACCTCTCAATTCAAGATTCTCTTAGATAAGGAGGCCACTAAACAGAGGATAGAGGAAACTGTAAAATCCACCGCTCAGCAACTTCCATCCGATATCCCATTGTTAGTTTATTTTAGCGGCCATTCAATGACCGATAAGGCGAACAATACTTATAGCTATATCCCCTATGATTACAATTCACAGTCTAACATTGGCAATGTTATAGAACTTCGGGCTCTCATTATTGATTTATTAAAAAGCCACCACAAGTCAATAGTGATTGTTGACGGGCACTTTGATCCCAGTTCAATACCCAAAGAACTTACCTCCGAGGCCGCTATAATATCGGCCGCAGTAAGTACGATGGCATTTGAGACAACAGTTGATGGAAAGCCGCAGGGTTTGTTTACAGCCGCGTTGGTGAAGGCTCTTGCCGCAGTGCCCTCCACTATCCCGATAAACATTAAAAGCCTTTTCAGTACTACGAAGGTACTTCTAAAACAAAGCCAATCTCTGGAGACAGATCCAACTCTGGTAGTTGGTGCAAATCCACCTTCTTTTTAGACGACAATCACATACAAAAGCGTCATATTATACTAGCCGCAATCTAACCGCCGCATACATCCGACCTGCAATCATGTAGCCTCTCAAGTTCAAAGACGTATCGGGCTTGTGATGCGGAGCGTAGTGCCCTCGCGAGTGAATCGGAGTTAAGATGTTTCCGAATCTGAGATCTCAGATCCGCCTGTAATCAGCGAAAGCAATGTCTTCCGAGCAAGAGAAAGATGTTTTACGAGAGTGGCGTGAGTCGGCGCCTTATTGGGCGAAGCACGCGGATACCGTCCGATCGCTGTTCGCGCCGATCACTGCCGGCCTGATCGAAGCCGGCGGCATCAGCAACGGCCACTCTGTACTGGATGTCGCAGGTGGCGCGGGCGAGCCTTCCATCACGATAGCCGAATCGGTGGGCGCTTCGGGGTCGGTCATCTGCACTGATGCGGTGGCCGAGATGGTTGCGACTGCAAGAAACGAAGCCCGCAGGAAGGGCGCTTCTAACATCGGCTTCGCTCAATGCGTGGGCGAATCATTACCCTTCGCAGCCAACACCTTCGACGCGGTTGTTTGCAGGCTCGGGGTGATGTTGTTTCCGGATCCGGCGTCCGCGATCGGCGAGATGCTTCGCGTTGTGCGGCCGGCCGGACTCGTGTCATTCGCGGTTTGGAGCCGGCGAGAGTCAAATCCGTTCTTCCACATCGTAATGGATGTCGTCTCGCGTTACATCGAGTCCCCGCCCGAGGATCCCGACGCGCCCGGCGCATTTAGATTCGCCGAGCCGGGCAAGCTCGCTCGTCTGGTTCGCGAAGCCGGCGCGATTGACGTGACCGAACGACTTCTCAACTTCGAGCTCGAAGCACCCATCACCCCAAGACAGTTCTGGGAAGTGCGCTCGGAGTTGAGCGACACGTTACGAGCTAAGGTGGCCTCGCTTTTGCCGGAGCAGTTGGCGCGTGTGGCTAAGGACGTCGAAGAAGCTGGGCGGGCTTTCTACCGGGCCGGCCGCATGAAATTTCCAGGGCAGGTGTTGATCGTGACGGCGAGGAAAGGCTGACGCGCATCCGCATCGGGCCCGCGCGTCGATTGGCTTGCGTTCATCATGCTATACTGAGTCCACGTTAACGTAGCGGACCAGAATGGCTCGAACCACTAGAGCATTGGGGTTTTCAGTAACCACCAGGAGATCCTTATGAAAAATGTCGATCCTCAAAAGCATAATTACTCACGACCTCAAGACTGGTCGCCGCAGAACCTGAGTGGTGTTCAACCGCTGACGGCTGCCGACGTTGGAATCGAGGAACGTGTGGCGTTCATTCGCAAGGTGTACGCGCTCTTCTTTGCGGCGATACTGTTCGCTGTTGGGGGCGTCTTGCTCGGATTCGCCTTCCCTCCACTGATGACCGTAGCGATAGAGCACCCGTGGATCATGCTGTTCTTGATGATCGGTGGCGTTATGGGCGCGCAGGCTGTACGCCACGTGCCCGGCGTAAACCTATTCGCGTTGTTTGGATTCACGACTCTCACGGGCGTGATCATTTCCCCTCTGCTCTACATCGTAAGCCAGAGCAACCCCGACTCGATACTTCAAGCTGGGGGGCTGACGGTGGGCATCTTTGGCGGGCTGACCGCGTACGTGTTTGTTTCGAACCGCGATTTCAGTTTTCTGCGGGGAATGGTGACGGTAGGGCTGATCGTGGTCGTGCTTGCAGGCTTGTTCAACGTGCTTTTTGTTGGCTCGCTCGGGCTCGGGTTTGCGCTAGCCGTGGCGACGCTCCTGCTGTTCGCCGGCTTCGTATTGTATGACACATCGAACATCATCCGGCGCTATCCAACCAATGAATACGTGGCCGGGGCTTTGGCGCTCTATCTGGACGCGCTCAATATCTTCCTCGCGTTGCTTCGGATACTGAACAGGCGGTGACGTAGGTTCAGAGTTCAAGCTTCAGCTTGCCTGACCTCGGAAGCGCAACCTAAAGGTTGAACTCTGAACTTACCCAGAACTTACTTCGCCCACGCCATTCCGTCGGGTTCTCTACCGGGCTCGATCGTTCCCGCTATTGTGAGATCTTCAAGATTGATTAGGGTAACTTTATTGGCCTGGGTCGAAGCCACAAAGGCGCGACGCCCGTCGGGCTGCATTAGAATACCCACAGGGACGGCGCCGACTTGAATGCGCTTGAGCTCCTTGCGCGTAGCCGCCTCGAACACGACCACTTCCCCTCCCTGTGCATCGGAGATCAGAACGCGCTTTCCGTCAGGCGTGAACTTCACTCTAATCGGCGAGCGCCCTACCTTGATCGTTTCCTTAACCTTGTCAGTGGCTGTGTCGATAATCGACAGGCCGCCGTCGCCGCGATGCGAGACCCACACCTCGCGATCATCGGGCGAGAGGTCAATTCCTTCGGGTCCCTTGCCAACGGCGATCTGCGTGATCTTTGCCGGGCCTGGACCCTTTACGATCTCGATTGCGCTGATCGTGTCCGACCCAATGTTAGCGGTGTAGATCTTGCCTGAAGTGCGCGCGACGATGACCATATGAGTGCCGGTCTGCCCAGTGCCCATCGTCCAGTCGACGCGGCCCGCAACGGGATCGTATCGCGCCACGGCCCGGCTTCCTTCGATCGTAAAGTAGATCTTGCCGTTCGACTCGGTGATCCCATGCGGCCGCAACAGCGCGCCCAGATCGACTCGCTTGACCTCCTTGGCGCCGGCGATATCGATGACCGAGATCGAGTTGCCCGGACGTTCAGCGGTGCCGTAGTTCGAGACGAAAGCAAAGCGCCCGTCGGCAGAAGCCGCGACCTCGTGTGGAGCTTCGCCCGTCGGCACACGCGCGAGCACCTTAAGAGTTGCCGGATCGATAATAGCAAGTGTGCTCTCGGATTTGTTCAACACGAGCAGCGCGCCCTGGTCCGATCGCGACGCGCGCGCCAGACTCAGTGAACCAATTAACGCCGCGCATCCAAGTAGCGCGATCACCGCAGTGCGAGTCGAGCTCGAAAAGGTCCTCATTTCAGTAGCCTCCGGCGAGACAGCTTAGGTTATGAACTGGTGGATCGCAAGGGGATCGCAAGGGATCAAAAGGATTCTGGGTTTGAATCGATCCGAAGAGAATTCCCGACTTTTCGCGTTCGCCGAACCTCAAAGTGATGAACGCGCGATGGCTGATTCGTCAGTGTTCAAACTGATAAGGACCTTTGAGGATTCATCCTCCTCCGGCCGGTTTTCGTTGAGCCGGTTACTTAAGCTGAGGCCGCGGCTATGGCAGACCACCATCCCACTCACGCCACCGATGGTCGCGGCCCCAGCATTTTGCCCTTCACCGATTCCCTTCCCAGGCATCAGAGTCGGTAGACTCCAAATGTACCGTAGACTGTCCAGTCTGCGGATGCGGCCTCGCAGTCTGAATTCTTGCCAGTCACGGAGCACTTTCCCAGCCCGCCGAGCTTCTAACATTATTCATGCTTCTTGCGGCCAAAGCATCAGGCTGCGACACTCAGAATCAGTGGGCTCCCAAGTGTTCGAAGGGCGTAGCGTAAGGCAGCCGCGATGCAACCCTGGCTGCACAAGTAGCCCCTGCGGAGGAGGCACAAGCCATGATCACGAATCGCAGACCAATTCTCCGAGCCTTCCTCGCGGCATTTGCTGCTCTCGGCTGGCTGTCGATTCCTTTCCTACCTCGGCAAACAACGCAGGCGGCTATTGGCCTGCCGCCGCTTGAAGGCGCTCGATACAGAATCGACGCCACACAGAGCCGCTTCATCGTGCGAGCCTTCGCTGGAGGATTGTTCTCCGCGTTCGCTCACGATCACACGATCGCGATTCGCGAGATCGGCGGCGAGGCCGACTTCACTTATGGAACGGTCGAGCCGGCTTCCCTTCGAATAACCATCAAGGCTGACTCGCTTGCGGTGACAGATAAGATCAGCGCGAGCGACAAGCAAAAGATCGAGGGCACCATGCGCGACGAGGTGCTCGAAGTATCAAAGTATCCGGAGATCACCTTCAAGAGCAGCGGTGTCGGCGCGACGAAGACCGGAGAAGCACAGTATCAAGCGCGAATCTCCGGCGACCTCACGCTTCACGGCGTGACGCGGCCTTTGACGATAAGCGCACAACTGGAATTTGGCGACAAGACTCTGCGCGCGAAAGGCGCTTTTGCGTTGAAGCAATCGAGCTTCGGGATCAAGCCGGTATCGGTCGCCGGCGGGACGATCAAGGTTAAGGACGAGCTGAAATTCACATTTGAGATCGTGGCGCACCTGTGATGGTGATCCGAGATGCCGGCTGGTTCGTGTCACACGAGCCTCATAACTCGTGAGCGGCAGAATTGGTCATTCGAAGTGATTGAGATGAAGCGGGCTTACCTTGATGGATTCGGCTATTCGCCGCGGGCGAGTCTGCCGAGCGCGCCGCCCGGATGCCAGCGCGCGTACTGCTCGCGGGTCAAACCTTTGTGCGCCTCAAGCGCCACCGAAAGCGAACAAAGAACGTAGATTTTCGCCAGAATGCTCGCCCGAGGAACGAGGTTCAGCTCGCCGCCTTCGTTCTCGACGCCCGCATCCAGCAGCACGTCTGCAATACGCGCAAGTTTCGATTCGCGATTCCCAGAGACGGCAATGATCTTTATGCCGGACTCGCGCAACGTCTCTGTTGCCGATAGCAACTCGGGTGTCGAGCCGCTGTTGGAGATCGCGATGGCGATGTCGTTTGGGCACACCTGGCCGGCCGAGCCGTGAATGCATTCAGTAGCGTGCAGAAAGTAAGCCGGCGTTCCCGTGCTCGAAAGAAGCGAGGCAACATAGCGCGCGATGTGCTCGCTCTTGCCAATGCCGGTGACGTGAACCCGGCCGCCGCGCGACTCGCAATCGAGAATGAGATCAGCGGCGCGCTCGATGGCTTCAACCTCGGCGCGCGTTCTGAGCGCGCTAAGCTCGTCAATCACCAGGTCAAAGAATGTTTCAACCGCATCGGCGGGACTCTTCTGTTCGCCGGCGTTCGCAGCGTTCCCCTCAACGCTCTCGTCAACCCTCTGAACTGGGCTTTCGCCCGAGATAAGATTGGCGTCTCCGAGGGTGGCTTGCGGCGCCAAGCTTATGACGGAATCGGCAAGCTCCTCCAAGCCGGACGCTTCCACGGCTACAACCTGAAATGGTTTCTGGTCTCGACTGGTTGCCATCGGGAATTCCTCTTCGAGCGGCTTGATAGAATATTGCCCACCGGGGATTGAGTCAAGCAACGAGGGCGAAGAGCAAGAAGCGAAGGGCAAGGGCAAAGGGGAAAAGGGAAAAGGGAAAAGGGCAACTCTTTTTTCTTCACGCTTTGCCCTTGGCCCTTTGCCCTTGGCCCTTGGCTCTCACAGAATCTCGCGCTCGTTGCCGACGCGGCGAGTTATGCGCTCTCGATCAAGATACTCAAGCAGCGGGATCGCGTGCTTGCGCGTCAGACCGCCGCCGATCTTCTTGAATACCGATACATCGATCTTCGGATTGATCGGCTTCTGCGCTCGCACACGCGATTTCAAAGCGTCAATCGCATCGACATGAAAAACGAACTCCCCGATGCGCATCACGCGGCGCTCGGCGGCAAGCAGGTTGTAGAGCTTTCGTGCAAGCTCAGTGGCAATACCCGCGCTTGCAGCGGTTTCTTCAAGCGTTCCCGGTTGCAGACCAGACGCCTTAAAAGCCGCTTCCAGAGCCTTCTTGGCAGACTCGTCCGAGTCGGTGAGCGCCGGGTGGTGCGAGGCCAGCCGAAGCGCGTCTCGCTCGGCGGCGACTTTGCCTTCGTCGGCGAGCCGGGCTACGACTGCGCGAAAAATCTCGGGTCGAACCTGCCCGAATACCCGATCTCGCACTTCTTCGCGGCCGAGGCCCAGCGAAAGCGGCTCGCGGCGATGATGTTCGCCAAGCATCTCCATCACTCCAGTTGCAAGCTCGCGATAGCTCTCGCCTGAAATTAGAACGAGCGGCGCGCCGGTGACTTCCAGAACGCGGCCCATTCGAATCAACTCGCCTTTTGTCGCGGCAATCTGTTCGTCGCTAGCTCCGATGCGCGCGGCGATGTCGGCTTGAGTCATCGCATTGATGCCCGCCATCTCGATGAAAACTGCCATGCGCTCAGAAAGATCCGCCTGTTCAAGCTGCTCGAGCCGGCCGCGAGCCGCAACGTCGCGTAAGCGATGTTTCTGGGGAAGGGCGTCGATGATCACGCCGCCTCCGATGGTCACTTGCGGCGAATAGCTTCTTATGATGAAGCGGTCCCCCGGCAGAGCGGTCATAGATTCCTCGAGTCGGAGCTGAACGATCGCGCTTCCGCCCGGTTGAATGGAATCCCGTTCAGGGTTCGGGGTTCCGGGTTTGGGGTTCCGGGATTCAAACCGTGAACCCTGAACCCCGAACTCGGAACCGCGAAGTATTACTACCCGAGCCATGACTTCCGCCGTGCCATGGTGCAGGCGCACCCGTGCTCGTTGCCTGAGCGGCCGCGGCGCCGAGGGCAGCAGCTCGAGCCGCGCGTCTACCATCGAAGCCGCTCGCAGCCTCCCCGCCGGAGCGAGAACACTTCCGCGCTGGACTTGTTCGACGGTCACACCTTGCAAGTTGATCGCGGTGCGCTGGCCGGCAAGCGCGCGTTCGGAGTCCTGACCGTGCACCTGAACATTGCGCACACGCGCCTTCACACCCGTAGGCATTATTTCGAGCTCATCGCCGACAGCGATCTCACCGGCGATAAGACTGCCAGTCACCACAGTTCCAAATCCTTTGATTGAAAACGCTCGGTCCACCGGCAGCCGCGGCACAGCCGAAGCGGTCTTCGGTTCGACGCGCGCGGCGAGATCAGTCAGGACTTCTTTCAACTCTTCGATGCCCGCGCCTGTGCGAGAGCTGACGGCCTTGATCGGAGCGTCTTCGAGAAACGACCCGCGAACGAAATCTTCGACCTCGGCGCGCGCGAGTTCGAGCAGTTCCTGGTCGACCATATCTGATTTGGTTAACGCAACCAGTCCCGACTTAACGTGAAGCAAACGGCAGATGTCGAAGTGCTCGCGCGTCTGCGGCATAACTGATTCGTCGGCCGCGACGACGAGCATCACCAGATCGATCCCGTGCGCGCCGGCGAGCATGTTCTTGACGAAGCGCTCGTGACCGGGCACGTCAACAAAACCGAATCTGAAATCCCCAATCGCAAGATCGGCGAATCCGATGTCGATAGTGATGCCTCGCTGCTTTTCCTCTTTGAGCCGGTCGGCGTCGATGCCGGTCAGCGCTTTGACCAGCGCAGTCTTGCCGTGGTCAATGTGGCCGGCGGTGCCGACGATGATGTGCTTCATGGCGCTTGCTCTGGGGTGAAGATACAAGACGCGTCTTTCAGGAGTCAAACAAGCGGGCATCGGATGCTTGAAAGAAAAAAAGCTATTCGTCCTTCGGATCGGTGATATAATCACGGTCTTCAGTCTTGGAACTGTTCCCGCAACCTTGCGCCGGAGGACAAAATGAACGCTAAGCAACCCTTCCTCAATGCGATCCTTGTTTCCTTCGCCTTCAGCCTGTGCGCCGTTGCGCCGGTGTTAGGCCAAGTCAATAGTCAGGCGGAACCGCCCAGGATAATCCGCAAGTCTGGAGGTGTGTTTCAGTCGTCGGCGATTAACCGCGTCGAGCCTACTTACCCGCCGCTCGCGAAGGCCGCCCATGTCTCCGGCGCTGTGGTCGTCGAAGTAACCGTGGATGAGCTGGGAGACGTGCTAGCTGCGCGGGCGATAAGCGGTCATCCGCTGTTGAAGGACGCGGCGATTGCGGCAGCCCGCGGATGGAGGTTCAGCCCGACGCAGCTCAGCGGCGTGCCGGTGAAAGTCATAGGAACGATAACTTTCAATTTCAACCTCGGCGCCCAGCCGAGGGAGAAGGTTGACACTGACCCCAAGCTTGACTTCATAGCGGAAGCCAAGCTAGCGCTCATTGCCAACTCGTATTCCCCGGAGGCGCATTTCAACCTGGCGGAAGCTTATGTTGATGAAGATATGTACAAGGAGGCGATTGAGCCGTACAAGCGTGCGATCGAACTGAAGCCAGACTATAAGAAGGCTTACGAGGGGCTGGCTTCGGCCTATAACGAGTTAGGGCAACGGGACGATGAAATCGCGGTCTACAAACAGGCGATTCAAGCTCTGCCAAACGATGTCGAGCTTCTCGAGGAGCTTTCGCGCACTCTTAGCGACACCGAGCGTTACCTCGAAGCCGCCGACGTTCAAAGAAGGATCGTGCTGATCAAGCCTGAGGATGCCGACGCGTACAACAGTCTGGGTTGGTCTCTGTTTCGCGCGCGCAGGTATCAGGACGCAATTCCTCCCTTCCAGGAATCAATACGACTGCGCCCGAAGAACGCTCGCGCTTATCACAACCTTGGTGCGGCATACATGAACTTAAGGCAATATGAGGACGCCATTGCAGCCTACGCGCAGGCTCTGAACATCGAGCCCACCTACGATCAGGCATACAAGGTCTGCAGAGAGATGGGAACCATCTATCTCCGGTCGGGGCGTAGCAGCGAAGCGGTTGAAGAGCTCAAACGCTCGATCGAGCTCAACCCCACACACGCCTTGGCGCATTCGGAATTGGGAGCGGCTTACCATAATCTTTCGCGGTACTCAGAAGCGGTCCAGTCGCTAAGCAGGGCGGCAGAGATCGAACCGCGGACGGCCAGCATTCACAGTTTTCTTGGAGACGTCTACCAGCACCTGGGTCGCGCGGCAGAGGCAGAAAAGGAATTCCGCGAGTCAATCAAGCTGGATCCTGAGAACCCCGGGGGCTACCTCGGATTGGCGTCCCTGCTATACGCGCAAAAGAAATTCGAAGAGGCCGATGTTGTTCTGCGCCCGGCATTGCAGCGCATGCCAAAGAACGTTAACGCGTACGTCGGGGTCGCCATGTTGCTTGAGCATTCAGGCCACAAGGCCGAAGCTGAATCCGCATTGAGAAAGGCCCTGCAAATCGATCCGAACAATGCTTTGGCGCTAAACAACCTGGGCTACACGATGGTCGAGCGCAACGATCGCCTTGAAGAAGCGCTTGCGATGATTCAGCGTGCTGTCAAAGCCGAACCGAAAAACGCTGCATATCTAGACAGCCTGGGATGGGCCTATTTCAAACTCGGCAAGCTCGATGAAGCGGAGCGCCATCTGAATGAAGCCGTGAAACTAGCCTCGTCCTCGGCGACGATGCATGAACACCTCGGCGACGTCTACGATCGCCAGGGCAAGACGGAAGAAGCGCGAAAGGCGTGGGCGAAGGCTCTCTTCTTTTCGACATCGGCGGAACAGTCGGCGAGGATTCGATCGAAGATCTCGGGAGACCCAAAAAAGTGAAGGGTATGAGATTCTCGGGGCCTTCTCCTTCTCGAAGGAGGCTGGCACTAATCTACATTGCGCTGAGAGCGCCTCTCTGAAGCTCTTCGTTCCCGGCTATGCCAACGGTTTTCTCACACGCCGCGGTCGGGTTTATTGCGGCGAAAGGCGCGACTGAAGCGACCGCTCCGAACACACGAATCGTGATTGCAACGATGGCGCTCGCAGCCTTGCCCGACGCCGATGCATTGTTCTTCGGAGTTATCCCATACAATCATCCTTTCGGGCATCGAGGCTTTACGCATTCACTGTTCTTTGCAGCTATTGTCGGCTTGTTTGCCGCGGTCCTCTTTTTGAAAGCAGGTTGGGCGCCGGAGCATTCGCTCGGGGTGCTCGCGCTCATCTTCGGGGTGACGATCGCATCGCACGGGTTCTTCGACGCGATGACCGACGGAGGTCTCGGCGTCGCGTTCTTCGCTCCGTTCACCAACCACCGCTACTTCTTTGCGTGGAGGCCGATACCGGTCGCGCCGCTGTCGCTAGAAGGTTTGCTCAATGCTCGTGGGTGGCAAGTTATCCGCGCCGAAGCTGGATTGTTCTGGACCTTCACGCTTGCAGCCGTGATCTGGGATCGAAGAACGGTGTGGCGAATGATTCTCGCCGGTGCGTGCGCACTGGTGGGGATCTTCATGTGGGTTCTAGAGGGGTGACGTAAAACGGGGAGACCTGATTTGGTTTCGCGAATGAGAACAGCCACCGAACTCAGTGTGGGCAACACTCCGCGTTTCTCTTCGTTCACAGATGGAATAACTACGCCGTGATATAGTCCTCCTCAGTCAGCTCCGGAGCTGTTCTCACAGCGACGGCAGGAGGACAAATGAAGTTCAGAAGAATCCATATCGCCATTGTCAGTACTGTGATCGTGATTGGCTCGTGCCTCGCTGCCCACGCGTTTGCCCAGGTCATTCAGCCTGAGCCGGCTAAGTTGATTCGCAAGGCTGGCGGCGTGCTTCAGCAATCGGCAACCACCCGCGTCGAGCCGGCATATCCACCGCTTGCGAAGGCCGCTCGAGTTTCGGGCGACGTCGTTGTCGAGGTGCTCATAGACGAGAACGGAGACGTGATAGCCGCCAAGGCTGTGAGCGGACATCCGCTGCTGAAAAACTCGGCAGTCTCGGCCGCGCGCGGTTGGAAGTTTTCAAGGACGCAACTGAGCGGCGTCCCGGTGAAGGTCATCGGCACCCTCACCTTCACCTTCTCGCTACCCGCCGACAAGCCTCCGCCAGACAGTTCGGCCAACAGCGATATAGACGAAGCCAGGAAGGCTGTAATAACCAACGCTTATTCTCCCGAGGCTCATCTCAAATTGGCTCAAGCCTACGTAGCCAGGGATATGTCCGAGGAGGCTACTGAATCCTACAAGCGCGCGATTGAATTGAAACCTGCCTACAAGGAGGCGTATCTCGGTCTGGCCTCGGTTCTCAAGAGGCAAAACAAGCGCGACGAAGAAGTAGCCATCTACAGGCAGGCCATTGCGGCATTGCCGAATGAACCTCAACTATTGGAAGCGGCAGCACGGGCTTTAAGCGAGACCGAGCGTTATGCTGAGGCAATCGACGTTCAAAAGCGCGTCGTGCAACTCCGGCCCGATGATCCTCGCTCGCACGACGAACTCGGGCGTTACTTGTTCCGGGCCCGCCGTTACCAGGAGGCTATTGCGGCCGCCCAGGAGTCACTACGACTGCGCCCAAAGAATGCTCTCGCCTATCACAGTATCGGCGCGGCATACATGAACATGGGGCGATGGGAAGATGCGATTGCGGCATACACTGAGCTGTTGACCGTGGATCCGAAATACGCCCAGGCGTACCGGGTCCACACCGAACTGGGAAGCGCTTATCTGCGGTCACGCGGAGCAAACGAGGCGCTGGAAGAGTTCAAGCGGGCGATTGAACTGAATCCTGGTTACGCAGGAGCGCACGGAGAATTGGGTTCGGCTTATCACAGGCTTGGCCGCAACGAGGAGGCGGTTCAATCCTTACAGAAGGCGGTAGAGCTGCAGCCGGGCAACGCCACATTTCGAATTGGTCTCGCGGACGCTTACGAGCATCTGGGCCGCATTGCGGAAGCAGAAAAGGAATTGCGCGGCGGGATAAAACTCGAACCGGAGAATGTTCAAATCTCAATTGCGTTGGCGGCGTTGCTGTACGAACAAAACACGCTTGACGAAGCTGACAGCCTGGTCCGCAAAGCAGGTGAGCGCCTTCCGAAGAACGTAAATGGTTATGTGCTGCTTTCAACTTTTCTTCAACATCAAGGCCACAACGAAAAAGCTGAAGCGGCGCTGAGAAAGGCCCTGCAGGCCGATCCGAACAACGCGATGGCGCTCAACAATCTTGGCTACGCGATGATTGAGCGCAATGAACGAGTGGAAGAGGCGCTTGGAATGATTCAGCGCGCCGTCAAAGCGGCACCTAAGAATGCCGCCTTTCTTGACAGCCTTGGTTGGGCGTATTTCAAGTTGGATAAACTGGAAGAGGCTGAGCGTTACCTTACCGAGGCTGCGCAATTCGGAGCGTCGTCCGTGATTCTCGATCATCTTGGCGATGCGTTTTCGAAACGCGGAAAGACGGTTCAGGCTCGCGATGCGTGGCAAAATGCATTGATGCTCCCGCTAAACAAGGACCTTGCCGTCAGGATCAGGGAGAAGTTGAACGCGGCAGCCAATAAGTGAGACGCGGTGTGACGCCGCTGTCAGGATGGAAGATTTTTGATTCTCTCAATGATATCTGTTGTCGATGAGCCTTCAACGTAGGGCAGCGACAAAACCGTGCCACCGGCCGCCGCAACCTCTTCGCGTCCGACGATCTCATCGAGCGGCCAGTCCCCGCCTTTGACCAGCACATCAGGCAACAGATCAGCGATTAACTTATGCGGCGTCGGTTCGTCAAAGATGATCACGTAGTCGACTGCTTCAAGAGCGGCGATTACTTCAGCGCGTTCAGCTTCTTTCATGATCGGGCGGCCTTGCCCCTTCAGGATACCAACCGAGCGATCGCTATTCAGCGCAACGACCAGCGCATCGCCCAGCGAACGCGCTTCTCTCAAGTAAGCCACGTGCCCAGAGTGAAGCAGATCGAAGCAACCGTTGGTGAACACCAGTCGCTTGCCTTCGCTTCTAAGGCGCTGGCGTTCTCGGATCAACGCGGCGTGGTCCAGGATCTTCGTCATCGCGTCGATTGAATCACGTTAAGGCGCAGCGGGCAACATTCCGACTAGTAGACTGGTACTGGTTGCGACGATTTCTCAACAACCTCTGGAACAACACCGGCTTCGTGTGGCGGCTCGCCCGAATTATGATATTGCTTGTCGCTGGGTTGATAACCTTAATCATGGCGTTCGAAGACAGGCTCATCTACTTTCCGACCAAATATCCAGACGGCTTCTGGGAGGTCGAGAGTTTCCGCTCGCGCGAAAGACAAGTCGTCCCGAAGATTGAAGACTGTTTCTTCGAGACATCGGATGGTGTGCGGCTTCACGGCTGGTACTGCACGCCGCACCCGAACGCAGCCGGTTCGCTCGTTCCGGTTGAGTCAAAGATGGTCCTGCTGTGGTTTCACGGCAACGCCGGCAACCTCAGCTACCGCTACGAAATGATTCGCGCGATGATGGAGTTGCCGGTCCAGGTGTTCATCATTGATTACCGCGGCTACGGCAAGAGCGAGGGCAAACCAACCGAGCAGGGTTTGTATTTGGATGCTCGCGCGGCGTGGGACTATCTCATCAACGAACGCCGAGTCGCGCCCGAGCAAGTAATCATCTTCGGCAAATCGCTTGGCGGCGCTCCGGCAATTGACCTTGCGAGTCAGGTCGAACCTGCCGGTTTGATCGTGCAATCGAGCTTCACAAGCGCGGGCGATGTGGCCGCCGCAGTGATGCCCTTTTTGCCGCGAGTCTTGTTGCACACCAAGATGGATTCGCTCAGCAAGATCGATCGAGTCCGATGCCGGAAGCTTTTCATCCACAGCCGAGCAGACGAAGTTATTCCCTACGAGCTTGGCCGCCGGCTGTATGAAGCGGCGCCCGAGCCAAAAGAGTTTTACGAAGTGATGGGCGCGCCACATAACTCGACTTACATCGTCGGGGGCAAGCCATACTTCGAAGCGCTGCGCGGCTTCATCGAGTCCTGTGCGCCGCCCAGTACGAGCCCTCGGCGATAGCGCGCGAGTTCAAGAAGCGGCAGAATAAAGCAGCGATCACAACAGAGCGTTTAGCGTATGATAATCAGGGCGGATTGTAACAAATTGCTTGACAGTCTCGGTCCCTTCGGTTTACTCATGCAGAGGAACATTGCGAGGGAAAGATGAGTGATGATCAGCATGAAATGATAACGCAGCCAATGGTCGAGGCGCTCATTGCGAGATTACAGAGCCTTGAGACCAGACTCGAAAGCAAGCTGGTGCAGACTGCGGGTGCCACCGAGCAGGCAATCGCGAGTATGCGTGCCGAGATGAACGAGAACTTTTCGCGCGTGAGAGATGAGATCGCAATCCTGAATGAAGATACTCTGAAGACGCGCGCCGGCCAGCGTGAGCTTTTGCGGCGCATCGAGAAATTGGAATCCAAGGCTTCGTGATCCGCTGCTTGTAAATCAACCGCATTCCGTCGGCTCCCCTTCGGACATTCCGGCTCGCCTACCTGCTATCAAACAACACCGCGCGTTGACACTCTTCAAAACCGGTTCCTATAATCGAGACTTATCTTGAGCGACCTGCAGCACGCTGATCACACCGGAGACCTTGATGGAGGACGAACAACAGCCGGCAAGCGATGAGAATGATCAACTCGAAGAACGGCGGCGTGCGCTTGGTCAGATCATAGAACTGGGCTTCGATCCTTATCCGCACAGATTCCACCGCACCCACTCCATAAGCCAGATAGTCGAGCAGTTCGCCGACAAGACCGGGGAACAACTTGAGGCAGAGCGCCCGCACACGCGAGCGGCCGGTCGTATTCACGCTATTAACAGGATGGGCAAGGCCGCGTTCATTCGGTTCTCCGACGGCGCTGAGCTGCTTCAAGCCTACATCAAGTCCAACGAGGTCGATGAACGCACCTGGGCGCTGTTCAAGCTGCTTGATCTTGGCGATTTTATCGGGACCGAGGGCCGGCTGTTTCGCACTCGAACCGGCGAGCTGTCGATCCACGCGGAATCCCTCACCTTCCTGGCAAAAGCTCTCGTTCCTCCCCCTGACAAGTACTATGGCTTGCACGACATCGAGTTGCGCTATCGCCAACGCTACGCCGATCTGATCGCCAACCGCGAAGTCCGCCGTGTGTTCGAAACGCGTTCTCAAATCATCCGGTTGATACGCAGGTACTTCGACGAGCGTGGCTATATGGAAGTCGAAACGCCGATGCTGACGCCGCTCCCTACCGGCGCGGCGGCGCGGCCGTTCGCGACTCATCACAACGCTCTGGACATCGATCTCTATGCGCGAATCGCCCCGGAGCTTTACTTGAAACGGCTGATCGTCGGCGGCTTCGAGAAGGTGTACGAGATAAATCGCAACTTCCGAAACGAAGGAATCGACCGCTCGCATAACCCAGAGTTCACGATGCTGGAATGGTACGAAGCGTATTCTGAGTACGAGGACCTTCTCAAGCTGACCGAGGATTTGATCTCGTCATTAGTCGAGCAAGTATGCGGCACAGCGGTCATCGAATACGGCGAGCTCAGAATTGACTTCACACATCCCTGGAAGCGGCTGACCATGCGCGAAGCCGTGATTCACTACTGGGCGGACACGCAAGAGCGGCCAACCTTTGAAGATCTATCGACAAGCGAAGGCATTCTGCGATGGGCAGAGCGAGACGAAAATCTCAGGTCTCAGATCCCACATCTCAGATCGCTTGACTACGGCCATCTGCTGGGCGAGATGTTCGAGCACGTTGCCGAAGCGAAGCTGATCAGCCCGACGTTCATAACCGAGTTTCCGACGGAGCTTTCGCCGTTGTCGAAGCAGAATCAGGATGACCCCCGGTTCGTGGACCGCTTCGAGCTGTTCATCGCCGGGATGGAAATTGCCAATGCGTTCTGCGAGATCAATGATCCCGTCGATCAGCGGCAACGGTTCGAGGCTCAGATGAAACTCCGCGAGCGCGGCGACGAAGAAGCGATGGTGATCGACGAAGACTACATACGAGCGTTGTCTTACGGTATGCCGCCTACGGCGGGCGAAGGCATAGGCATCGACCGGCTGGTGATGGTGCTGACCAATCAGAAGTCGATTCGCGACGTGATTTTGTTTCCGCACATGAGGCCCGAAAAACCAGAAGGCAGTAGGCAGTAGGCAGAAGGCAGTCGCCGCTGCCTTCTGCCTTCTGCCTTCCGCCTTCTGCCCCTTATGCCTTACGAACTCTTCATCGCATTACGTTACCTGCGCGCCAAGCGAAAGCAGGTGATGATTTCGGTCATCACCGTCATCGCCATCGCTGCGGTGGCAATGGGCGTAGCCTCCCTGATCGTCGTGCTCGCGATGATGACCGGCTTCCGGCAGGAGTTCCAGGCGAAGATTCTGTCGGGCACGGCTCACCTCAATCTCAGCCACAAAGAGCGCCAGCCGATTGAGAACTATCGCGAACTGGTGCGACGCCTGAGCTCTCTTCCTCACATTCGTTCAGCTTCGGCAACCCTCTATCAACGAGTGCTCGTCCAGGGGCAAAAAGACACCGAAGGCGCGGTCCTCAAAGGCGTCGACATGAACGCGCCGCCCAACGCCAACGAGGTTTTCCAATTCACCGTTGACGGCAATCCGCAGTCGCTAGCCGAACCTGAGACCGATCCGGAGACGGGCGCGAAGATCGACCGAATAATCCTCGGGCGCGACCTCGCACAAACAGTCGGACTCAAGGTTGGCGACATCGCGACGATCATCTCTCCTCAAGGTCATCTGACGCCGGTCGGTCTCGCGCCGCGCTATCGCGACTTCAGTGTCGCGGGCATTTTCGCTTCGGGTCTCAGCGACTATGACGCGACCTGGGCTTACATCTCGCTTGAAGCCGCCCAGCGGCTTTCAGGCGCGGAGGACGTGGCCGAGATTATCCAGATGAAAGTTGACGACGTCGACGCGGTCAAGCGAATAGGCGCCGAAGTGCTCGCCGCGGTCGGCGATGACTACGAAGTGCAGGACTGGCAGCAACTGAATGCGCCGATCTACAGCGCGCTCAGCTATGAAAAGTATCTGACCGGAGTCGCGTTGCTGATCGTGATTGGAATCGCCGCGCTCAACATAATCACAGTGTTGATAATGATCGTTCTGGAAAAGCACAAGGACATAGCGGTGCTCAAAACGATGGGCGCGACCAATCGCAGCGTGATGTATCTCTTCATGGCTCAAGGGGTGTTGATAGGAATAGTGGGTATCGTCATCGGCGTTGTGGCCGGCACGGGCTTTTGTTATTTCGCGAACAACCACCGGTGGATCAAGCTGCCGGCCGGCGCGTACGCGCTAGACTATCTCCCATTCCACGCGACGTGGATTGATGTTGTCGTGGTTGCGGCGGTCACAATCGCGATCAGCTTCTTATCGACCATCTTTCCATCGCTGAGCGCGGCGCGGCTCAACCCGGTTGAAGCGCTGAGATACGAATGATCGAGGATCGAGGGTCGAGGATCGACGATGGAGAATAGAGAATTGACCAATTCCAGAGCGCGCGCGCCAAGCGTCAATCTTCGATCATCGATCCTCGATCCTCGATCCGTTTTGGTCCGCGCCGAAGGTCTTACGAAGGCTTACGAATCGGGCCGAAGCCGAGTCGTGGTCTTTCAGGACTTGAGCCTTGAGATCGCCGAAGGCGAGATGGTGGCGGTCGTCGGACCATCGGGCGCTGGAAAATCAACTCTATTGCACCTATTAGGTGGTTTAGACCGTCCGACAGCGGGAACGGTAAAAGTCGGCGAGTTTGACATTTTCAAACTCGGTGATGTAGACTTGGCGCGTTTTCGGAACGGGGAGATTGGTTTCATCTTCCAATTTCATCACCTGCTGCCCGAGTTCACCGCCGTTGAAAACACGATGATGCCGCTGCTCATAGGGCGAAGCTCACGTCGAGCGGCAATAGATCGTGCTCAGTCGATGCTGAACAGCGTCGGACTTGCGGACCGTGTTGCGCACAGGCCCGGAGAGTTGTCCGGCGGTGAGCAAGCCAGGGTCGCGCTGGCAAGAGCACTCGTAACCCGGCCGCGATTGCTGCTGGCAGACGAGCCGACGGGTGACCTCGACAGCAAGACAAGTGAAAGCATTCATAGCCTGCTCAAGGAGGTTCACAGATCGCAGAAGCTGACCTCGGTAATCGTCACTCACAACGAGCGTCTCGCTTCCATATGCGACCGAGTTCTTCACCTTGAGGATGGCCGCCTTCAATAGCAGTGAGGACCGAGAACTGTAAGAAAAGGAAATTGGAAATTGGAAATTGAAAATTGGAAATTCATCCGGATCTCGAGGCGTTTCATTTTGAGATTTGCAATTTTCCATTTCCCTTCCGACTCAATCCCCGGTTACTCAACTTAGCGGAACCGAGTATGTTCGAACGTTACACCGAAAAGGCTCGCCGCGTAATATTCTTTGCACGATATGAAGCAAGTCAGTTTGGCGCCCAGGCCATCGAGGCTGAGCACGTTCTGCTCGGCTTGCTTCGCGAGGACAAGCAGCTAACCCAAAAGTTCTTTCGCAGTCCACATTCGACAGTCGAGTCAATCCGCCGACAGATCGAATCCCGCACCCCGCTTCGCGACAAGGTGTCCGCCTCCATAGACCTGCCGCTGTCCACCAGCGCCAAGCGAGTGCTGAGTTACGCCGCCGACGAAAGCGAGCGGCTCGGGCACCGGCACATCGGAACCGAGCACTTGTTGCTGGGCATTTTGCGCGAAGACAAATCTTCTGCAGCCGAGATACTCTACGAGCGCGGCCTCAGACTCAATCAGATTCGCGAAGACCTCAACCGCGCGCAGCACAACGAGCGCGCGCTGGCTCAAAAGAAAGACGCGCCCCACCTGGCCGAGTTCAGCCGCGACCTGACCGAAGCGGCACACAACGATCAGCTCGATCCGTTGATCGGACGCGAAGGCGAAACCGAGCGCGTGATACAGATTCTCTGCCGCCGCACCAAGAACAACCCCGTGCTGATAGGCGAGCCTGGTGTGGGGAAGACCGCAATCGTCGAAGGGCTCGCGCAAAGAATAGTCTCGGGCGACGTGCCGCCGTTCCTACGCGACAAACGTATCCTCGCGCTTGACCTTTCATTGGTGGTTGCCGGCACCAAGTATCGCGGCCAGTTTGAGGAGCGCCTCAAGACGATCATGCGCGAGTTGATCGAGAATCCGCACTACATCATCTTCATTGACGAGCTGCACACGCTGGTCGGCGCGGGATCGGCTGAAGGGTCGCTCGACGCGGCCAACATTCTGAAGCCGGCACTTTCACGCGGCGAGATCCAATGCATCGGCGCGACAACGCCAGCAGAGTTTCGCAAGACGATTGAGAAGGACCGCTCGCTTGAACGGCGATTCCAGTCGGTCAAGGTTCCGCCGCCCACCGAACCCGAAACGGTCAAGATACTGGAAGGCGTCAAGGACCGCTACGAAACTTTCCATCAAGTGCGCTACACGGAAGACGCCATCGAGACTGCGGTCTACGGGTCGCAGCGGTACATTCCCGATCGATTCCTTCCCGACAAGGCGATAGACATCGTCGACGAAGCCGGCGCGCGAGTTAAGCTGCGCGAGGCCAATTTGCCGGCCGAAATACTCGATTGCCAGCGCAAGCTGCGCCGTCACACCGCCGCCTTCGAACGCGCTACCGCAGAACGCGACTTCGAGCGGGCGAAGATCTTCAAGCAGAAAGAGCAGGAAGAACTGGACCGGCTCGCCACGCTTCGCGAGTCTCACAATCTTGTAGCCGAGCACTTCCCGGTCGTCACTCGGGATGATATCGAAGAGGTGATCTCCCGCTGGACGGGTATACCTATCACCACGCTTAAAGAGGAAGAATCGGCGAAACTGCTGCGCATCGAACTCGAGCTGCACAAACGCATCATCAGCCAGGGCCGCGCAATTTCGGCGCTCTCGCGCGCCATTCGCCGCAGCCGGGCGGGGCTGAAGAACCCGAATCGACCCGTGGGCTCGTTCCTCTTTCTCGGACCGACCGGCGTCGGCAAGACCGAAGTCGCCCGATCGCTTGCGGAATTCCTGTTCGGTTCCGAGCGCGCCTTACTCCGGTTCGATATGTCCGAGTACATGGAGAAGCACGCCGTTTCGAAGCTGATTGGCAGCCCGCCGGGTTACGTCGGCCACGAGGAAGGCGGGCAGTTGACTGAAAAGATCAAGCGCAATCCCTATTCGGTATTGCTGCTCGATGAGATCGAAAAGGCGCATCCGGATCTTTTCAATATCCTGCTGCAGGTGCTTGAAGACGGAACGCTGACAGACTCCCTCGGAAACACAATCGACTTCAAGAACACGATCCTCATCATGACCTCGAACATCGGCGCGCGGTTCATCCAGAAACGCGGGCATATGGGCTTCCAGGCGTCAGCGCGAACACAGCAGGCGACCGTCGAAGAAGGCGTGATGCAAGCCGTAAAGCAGACGTTCAACCCGGAGTTCGTCAATCGCCTGGACGAGATCATCGTGTTCGAGCCGCTCACCGACGCCGACCTGTTCGAGATAGTCGGTCTGCTGGTCGCGCTTCTCAATCGCACGCTTATTCGCAGAAAGCTTCAAGTGCAAATGACTGAAGACGCGAAGCGCTGGGTGGTGGAACAAACTTGCGCGGACCGCACCTACGGCGCGCGTCCGTTGCGCCGTGCGTTGCAGAAGTACGTTGAAGACCCGCTTTCAGATGCGCTGATTGGCGGCAGCTTCAGCGAGGCATCCGTCGTCGAGGTATACCTGGAAGGCGATTCGCTAGGGTATCGCGCCGTTGAGCTTGAAGAGTTGGGCGACGAACTTCTGGTGCAATGAACCGTCCATTCCCATCAGCGCTCGCGAGTCACCTTTAGGTCTCAACTGTCGAGTTGAATACCAAATGCTGCTCGAGAATGCTGGTGAACGTGAGGTAATCATCGGATCCGAATCTCTTTCTGCGATTGTTGCCGCGAGTGATGACGTGGTATAGCCTCGAATTCCTGATTACACCTTATCGTTCGGCTGCGCGCTTGAGAAGTTCCAATATTTCGATTTCCTTCTTTTTCTTCGCCAATGAAAATGCACTGGCTCCATCGGTGGCTTTGATGGAGGCGTCAGCACCACTGCGCAACAAGAGCCTCACGGTCTCTACCTGACCATCGCGGGCTGCGAGCATTAAGGACCGTATATCCTGCATTGTTACGAACGTTGACATCTGCACCCCTATCTAATAACAACTGCACTGTGCTTGGATAATCTATGGCCGTCATTAGCGCAGTCCAGCCGTCCTCATCCCTCGCTTCTAACCTCGCTCCATGGTCTAACAACATTTCAACTATGTTCGAGCGTCCTTGAAGCGCAGCATACCTTAGCGGCGTACAACCGTCATTACTCTTGGCGTTTATGTCTGCACCTTTATCAAGTAAGACCTGAACAACTTCAGGACCAGCATGGAAAGCAGCATCCATCAATGCGGTTCCACCAGTGTCATCCTGTTCCTCTACATCCGTTCCATGATCGAGCAATGATTTGATTACGTCTAATTGGTCTCTTACGGCGGCCCTTTGGAGCAACGTAATTCCTTTTGGCCCCTTATTCCGAATATTGGCTCCGAGATTTATGCACGACAAGGCCTTCTTAATCTCACCTGCTTCTATAGCACTCACCAACTCTCGCGTAATTTCATCGTCGCTCTGCTCCGCAATGGCGTCACGCTCCGTGTAGACTGGAACGGTTCCTACTTTATCTGGATATGGGCTGTACGTTAAATCTACTTTGTGTTCGGACCGAATGAAATAAGCGCGATAATAGCCGGTTTTGGAGGGAAACACTTTCTCCGTAAACTGCTTGAGCGCTTCCTTACCGGCAGGGGTACCATCGTCAAATAAGCACACAGGAGCTTTGTAGACATTGATTGCCCGTTGGAGCATTTCTTTATCACTATATATGGTTATTGAAAGAGATTGCGGCTTTTTATACACAACCGCCATGGCATTGCATATATCCTTCAGGGTATCTGGTCTGAAATCCCTTTCTTCCAGATAAACGAATATATGCCGACTTTCTATATACGAGGACCTGGTCGTTGAATTCAAAGCTACCGAATAGTGATGGCCAGAGAGCCTCTCTAATCGCCATTCTCCCGATGCTGGATTAGAGCTATCGGTTCGTTGGTTAGACTCCATTCCCTTTTGGGAGTAAGCGAATTCCGACACGGCTAAAGCTAATGAAATCGCAACGACTGAAATCAATTTCATATTGACAGGTATGAATATACTTTGCGGGGATGGTTTGTTCAACCAACGACTTTCCATCACTTCAGGCACTGCGTCGTGCATAACCACCCTGACGACTTGATTAGCACAGAAGGCACGCCCCACTAAACAACAGGAGATCACTATCTACGCGTCTGCTGTCGCGAGCCGGGCAGCATCTTCCAGGACTTAATGATTCGATTCAGCACCGGCCGGTCGCTCTCGTATCGGTTGGCAGGGCTGTAAAGTTCAAGCTCGTAAATGAAACGCTTGTCAGGACTGAGCGCCATTATGGACGACAGTACGTATCGGTGGGCCGATCCTGGACAAGTGTAGCTAACCACGAGGAGCACGGCATCCAGCGGCCCCAGATGCGCGTCGGTGATAGTTTCCGATTCGATCTTCTTTCCTTCTTGCCGCAACCACTCCGCCATTTGGATCGCAGCTTGGCGCGGTGTATCGTATTCAAGACTATTGTGCTCTCCCCTTACAAAGATATAGCTTTGTGCCGACTCGCCGAGGGCGAGCCCGAACCCCTCGTGATTGGCCTGATCTCGACCGTCGTAAGCGGTAACTCCCCTGGGAATGAAAACAGAGTATTCGTACGCCCGATTGACATACCGCCCACGGTATTCATATCGTGGCGCTCCTTCCAATAGCCTTTGAACGCGGAGTCGTCGCAGGCACCGGCTCGATTGGCAGCGGACGACAGGAGAAGACCAATAACGATACTGATGACTAACATAGAATCCTCATTGGTGAATGCCACAGGCCGCCATGAACTTGAGCATGGAATTATAGACAGCCCTGAACTTCTCCTCATACCCGGGGGTCCGCGCTGTTATAGGGATTGCCTTGGGCGGGATGTTGCAGCCCGTTAATAAAGGCATCAAGGGTCTGAGTACCTCGAACACGATCACCAAACCTTTCTTCCCAATACTGAATTGCCGCGTCTAGCGATGGGTATTCAACGTTTCCTGCTGCGTGACCGCGCCTGTTTCCGCTTAGGGACTTATCCGAAACAGACCTTCCCTTGCTATCGCCCAACCGTTCCCTTTATCCAGAAAACACATGTCTTCGAACCGGACATTCATATCTACTTTTCGCCAGCTTGTTCCGCCGTCGATGGTCTCTTGGAGAGATCCGTCCGCGCCCAATCCCCAACCGTGCATTGAATCGATAAAATGAATCTTCGCAAAGAAGGTCTGCCAATTCGCACTGGGCCAAATACTTTTCGGGTCAAGCAGATCGCACCAGGTTCGTCCCCCGTCGGTGCTCTTAGCAATGTACCCATTCCTGAAGCTTAACCAGCCCTGAGACGCGTCCAGGAAGTAGATCGCTGCCGGTGCGTGGACAACCCCACTTTCTGTATTTCCTTCAGTAGTTTCCAGAAGCATTCGATTAGCACACTTACTCGTCGAATAATCAACGAGTCTCCAACGGTTGCTGCCGCTTTCTAGGTAAAAGAATTCTCCGTCGCTACATGCCCATCCATGATCCGCGTCTAGAAAACACAAGTGCAGGAGCCTGCCCTCGGAGCTTGGAAGCGATTGTCGGCTCCATGTGGCACCCCCGTTTTCAGTATGAAAGAGAGCCGGATAGAGGACCTCCTTACCATCACTGGACACCAACTGGCTTGGAGCACCGGCATCCTTCGGTGAAACCGGACGATACTGTTCTCCGGCGGCCCAGCCACGTTCTCCATCCTTGAGGAAGTGAATTGAATGAAGAACTACATCAGGATCGCTCAACCTTGTCCAGGTATTGCCACTATCCACAGTTTTGTAGATTCTCCTCGCCAACATCCAGCCGGTTTGTGAATTGATGAACTCGACACTGTCGATAGAATCTAGAATACCCCACGAACCTTCACCGGAAAATGCAAGCTCCCAATTCTTACCCCCGTCAGTTGTTCGCCACAGGTTCTTGCCATTTGCAAGCCAGCCGTCGTGGTCGCTAACGAATTGCAACTTAAACCAGCCCTCTCTGGTTGGGACATTTCCAATTCTCAGGACCTTCGATACATTTTCAGATGGCTTCGAGTCGGTCGCGCGGAAAGTACAACCCACCCCAGCCTCCACTGCAAGACAGATGCAAAATACAGTAGTGATCCTAATCAATTTGTCGGCTAACACTAGGCCCCCGTATTGAATGGAGTTTCAAAAGAAATCTGTGTCGCCAAAGCGTGTGGCACCATCTTGGGCGCGAACAAATCTGTGACGGCCACGACCTTGGACTACACCCCGCCAGTTCAGCGCATTGGGATCCGTTGGCCCGTTTTGTGCGACGAAGTTGGCTGCTTGAACTGCCCTGCGTAACCTTTCGCATAGAGGACTGCCATTGACGCCAAACTGGCCTTCATCCAGCATATCTCTGCCCGCCTTGTAACCACCAAATCCACCGCTAGAGCCCACGTCCTTCCATGTGCTGCCACCAAATCCTCCCACCCTCGCCCGGTTTGCAATGACGCTGACCATCTCGACCATCTCTGCATAAAGGACACCCGCTGTAATTGTGCTCGGCTATCACTTGCGAGCCCTGCCACACATAATGAGTCAAGCTCATTCCGGGGATTGTCTTGCTCACTCGGCGATTCTGATGATCGTACTTGTAGGTGGCTGTCGTGCCATTGTCCACGCTCACCAGCCGGTTCTCTGCGTCGTAGCTGTAGCTGTGTACTCCGTCGTTAGTGACATTGCCCGCCGCGTCATAGGCGGAGTTGTTCGGCTGGTAGGCCTCGATCTCAGTGACTCGGCTGTAACTGGCCAATGCGCTGGTTACTCGCACCCTGATCTGGTCGGTGGTGATGTTTGAGAAAGAGAACTTCCTCCACACCTTGTTGTTGCCGGTAACCACTCCGTCAGTCACCGCAGTCCAGGCCGTTCCGTTCCAGTACTGGACCTTGAAATCCACTATGCCGTATTGACTGAAGGTCATCGCTTCGGTGGGCTCAGCGGGATTTGTGTAGTTATCCTGGAGGGTGAATACGTCGATCTCATTGATCGTCTTACTCCCGTTGAAGCTCACCTGAATCCAGTCCGGGTAGCTGTCTGCTGTGCCATCATTCCACCCGCCGCCGTTGCCCCAGTTGACGCCCTTTCGGTCTCCGTTTATGACCGAGGATTCCGGATAAGCCGTGCTCAAGGTAGAAGACGCAGTGGCGGTTGCTCCATTAGCTGCCAGCGCCACGTTGGTGCTTGGCGGGGTGTACTGAATTCTGTTGGTGGGAACTCCGCCGCTCTGCTCCAACGCGAGGGATTGAATCTGAGAGCCGCCAGAGACAGCATCCCATACCCCGGTTCGATTGCCCCAGCGGTCATAAGCAAACCTTCTCTGCGCGCTTGATCCGTTACTTGTCTGATTAGATGTCACCAGTCTTCCAAGATTGTCATAAGTGTAAGCCGCGCTCTCGGTCGTCGAGTTGATCGTTCCGCTGATGGACATCAATTGACCTGCGTTGCCGCATGTCCTAGCGACAGGAAATCATTGATATCGCGGAATCATTAGTGCGGAATCATTAGTAAGGATAAGATTGCTATTTAATCCTCTTTACCCCTAATAATGATGGTCTTTTCGCCGGCTTTGGGGTAATTCGGGTTGTAGCGGAAGAGTTCCACTGTGTTGGTTCTTCTATAGTAGGCAAGCTGAAAGATCCTCTTACCTTGTGCAGGACCACTTCCCCCAGTACCGGTAGCTAGAGTCGCCAGTTGTCTTATATCAGTGTTGACCCAGATCGTAAGCGCTGGCTCTTCTGTCAACTTGTCTGAGAGAATCCTGAAGAGAAGACCAAGGTTGCTATCTGTGACTTGACCGGGCTCCATGAGAACGTCTATTGTTCGTTCCCGTTGGTCCTTGTCATAGAAGTCACCTACAACGAGCGCGCAGAAAGGTAGTCCCTCGATTGATCTGGTTTCGTCCCGCTTTACGTCTCTCTCTTGGCCGTTTCCCGAGATCGCGTCTGTAGCCACCAGAAACAAAATGAGTGGCAGTATGACTTTCGTGATCATTGGTACCAAGCCCTCCTTATCGGTAGTCCGCTAGCCCGCTGGCGGTCACGGCGCACCGTGAGTACATAGGCAGACTAGATCCCTCACGGACAACCCTGGTCAATCCAGTTAGTAACATTTCGCCCACCTGTGTTAAGCGTAGCTTGTATGCGGGCGTCATCCCCCCTTAATACGGCATGTAGCAGCTCGTGCATGAAAGTCATACTTTGCCATTCCGCCGTTTCAGCGAAGAAGGCGTTGCCGAAATAGACGTCAACGTTGATTAAGGCGCCCCGTCCACCCCTCCGAGCACTAAAAATCGTGACCGCAATGCTTCCGGCGTTAAACTCCCCTCCGATGGTCGTACCTCTTGGAGTCCGCGTAGCTAGAAGACCGGGGTTAGCCACAGTGTCCTGAAGATGCAGCATATTTGATTGTACCAGCGCGTTCAACTGGCCCATGTACGCTTGAAGCTTTCGCCCGCAATCTCCTTTTGAGTTGATCCAGTCTCGGATACCATCCCAATACCTTGTCAAATCCGCGAGGCTGGAGATCTTTGGCGGTGGGGGAGGGGGAATCTGTGGAACCGGCACAGTCCCCGGTACCGGCGGGTCTTGTCCACCGGGCAGTTCTAAGGCCACTTCTCCGCCAAAATCAATGAAACCGCCAGCGCTACCGCCCCCGCTGATATTTACCGTGCAATTCGAGCATACTAGCGTGTTCGGTACCTCCTCATCCAATCCCAAGGGATCGATAAGGTTAATCGGATCATTGCGACTGTACCTGTACCGGTTCCAGCTCTG
>JBBPIG010000046.1 GCA_038040445.1 Acidobacteriota bacterium
CTTTGCGTGTTGACCGAAAACGGCGGTGAAGTCGTCACCAAGAACGAATTGCTGGAAAAGATCTGGTCTGATTCATTCGTAGAAGAAAGCAATCTCTCGCGTCACATTTATTTGCTCAGGAAGGCCTTCAAAGACTTCGGTGAGAACGAAGAATTGATTCAAACCGTGCCGCGGCGTGGGTATCGTTTTGCTGGTGAGGTCAAAGAAAGCGGAAACGGCGACCTGGTAATTGAGAAGCACACTTTGACCGAGACTCTAATCGAGGAGATCCATCCTGGCGATACGGCGGTGATCAGACTCGCTTCACAAAACTTATCTGCCATCACATCAAAAACAACCAGACTCTTCTTTTCCCGCCTCCGGCCAAGGTTTTTGGTCCCTGCGGCGCTTCTTCTGGCAATTGCCCTGAGCGGCATTGCTCTTTTGCAGTACAACAAAACAAGCGCAGGGAATCCGTCAGGGATCAAATCAATCGCCATATTGCCGTTCAAGGACCTTACGGCGGGAGGTGCTGGCGACCATAGTGGGCTCGGCGTTGCCGACCTCCTCATAACCGGACTAAGCAACATAAAGGAGGTTAATGTGCGGCCCACCAGTGCAGTGATGGCTTTTGAAGATCAAGAAATAGATTCAGTCAGTGCCGGACGCAGGTTAGAGGTTGACGCGGTTCTGGAAGGAACGATTTATCGCTTGGCAAACAAGGTCCGTGTTACGACCCGGTTGGTAAGAGTGAGCGACCAGTCGGCGATCTGGGCGGGACAGTTCGAAAAGCCCTTGCAGGATGAGCTTCGTTTGCAGGATGAAATCGCGTTGCAGGTGGTTGACGCGCTGGCTTTGAACTTGAGCGGCAACGAACAAAGAGCGTTGACTAAGCGCTTTACTGAAAGCGCGGAGGCTTACGAACTTTATGTCAAAGGTAGATACCACTGGAACAAGCGGAATTACGAAGGGCTCCAGGAAGCCGAAAGGTTGTTCCGCAACGCGATTGATAAGGACCCGAACTTCGCGTTGGCGTACGTCGGGCTGGCGGACACGACGGCGTTTTTTGGTCGTCGAACGGACTTGTACCAGGCTCTTGGTAAGGCACTCGAGCTTGACCCAAATCTGGCCGAAGCCCACGCCACACGCGGTTTTGCTCATGCAATTCACGAATGGAAGTGGAAAGAAGCTGAAGATTCCTTCAAGCGATCAATCGAACTCAATCCGGGTTACGCGACAGCACACCATTGGTATGCAATTCTGCTCGGAATTGAAGGCAGATACGACGAAGCCAAAGCCGAATTGCGGCGCGCGCTTGAAATCAATCCTCTATCGTACAATTTTCTCGCTGACTTGGGCCAGGTTTATTACTTTGCTCACGACTACGACACGGCGAAAGAATATTGTTACAAATCATTGGAGCTCTATCCGGACTTTGTGTTTGCCCACCAACACCTAACCAATATATATCTGCGGACTGGCGAATATGAAGCAGCGATTGAACAGACGCTCAAGGGAGAACTTTCTTTTAGCGATGTCGCGAATAGAACAGCCAGCCAGGATAAATGGAAGTCAGCAAAGCTGGCTGAAGCATTGGACTCGTATCATCGTGGCGGCATCAAGGAGTACTTGGAGTCCCGTATGAGAATCTGTCCTACCTGTCCGCAGGAGCCGAATCTTCCGTATCTAATCGCCTGGACACATGCGTTTCTTGGCGACAAAGAGAGAGCCCTGGACAATCTGGAAAAGGCCCTCGAGGTGAGAGCCTTTTTGATGGCCTGGGTGAAAGCCGACCCTGTCTTTGACAGCCTGCGCTCAGAGCCGCGTTATCAAGCCATACTCCGCCGCATGGGACTCGAATCGTAAAGCGGCGCCGTTTCGTTCCCGGTAGACAATCCATTCAGCGACTGAGACAATCCTTCCCTCTTAATTAGTCATCAGAGGTGAATCTCTGGCTGAAGCTGCGCCACACAAGGTATCGCACAAAGTCGAGCTGAGTCGGGAACTCACCAAGCTCGAGAGTTACGCCACGATAATCGGAATACTGGTCGGGTCTGGCATCTTTGTAGTCACCGGTAAGTCCGGCGCTATCGCCGGACCGTCCGTGCCGCTTGCCTATCTCGTGCTTGCGCCGGTTGTGCTGGTGACCGCCGTTGCGTACTCGGTCTATCTTTCAACGCCGCTCGGAACCAGACCCGGAGGCGAGTATCTTCACATCTCGCGCACCACGAAAAGCATCTACCTCGGCTTCGTAGCGATGTGGTTGAAGTGGCTCTCCTACATCGGCGCGCTCGTGATTCTGTCCGTTTCGCTCGCTCAGTACTTGAAGTTCTTTTATCCAGGAATGGATCAGTGGTTCGCGGGCGTGCTGCCCTTCGGGGAAGCGCTCGGCCGACGCTACATCAAAGATCCAAGCCTCGGCGAAGCGGTCATCGCCACTTCGGCGCTGCTTTTCTTTCTGATGTTCAACCTGCTCGGCGTGAAATTCTACGGTTGGCTTCAGACCGTTATGGTCATCGTAAAATGCCTAGCCATCGTCGTGCTCGTAGTGCCGGGCCTCTTCGCGATCGAGTTGAAGAACTTCTCACCGATGTTTCCTCACGGCTTCTGGGCGACGGTCACGCCCGAAGGTGAGAGGGGCTTCCTGGCTGTGCTGCCGCCGCTGTTCTTTGCGTATGCCGGTTTCGAAAGTCTCGCGCAAACCGCCGGAGAAACGAAAGACTCACGCAAGTCGCTCCCGATGATCTTCATCAACGGAGTGCTCATCTCGATGGTGATCTTTTTCCTGATGTCGTTTGTAGCTTTCGGCGTGATGCCTTACCAGGAACTTGCTCAGTCGAGTTTCGCGATGAGCGACGCGGCCGCGAAGTATCTGCCATGGTGGGGCGGGGCGGTGGTGACGATAGGCGCGCTGATGGCTTTCTCGACTTGTCTGAACGCTACACTGTTCGTTCCCGCGCGAATACTCTACGTCTTCGGCGAAGACCGAGTATTGCCCCAGTGGCTGTCACGAGTGAGCGAGAGATTTCGCACGCCGTGGGTGAGCCTGGTTGTGAACGCGGTCATCGCGCTCGCGCTGCTGTGGACGAAGAGTTTCGGTTACGTTCTGGACATCGCGATTGTCGGGATGTTTCTCGTCTACGGCTTGCACAGCGCGTCGTTGATTGCGCTGCCGTTCGTGAGGCCTGCGCTCTACAAGACGGCCAGGGTGAAGCTTCATCCGGCGGTGCTGGTCATCCTCGGGCTCATTTCGTTAGCTTCGATGAGCTATCTGACTGTCGTTACCCTCGCTCGCGATATCGCGCGGCATGCCAGCCTTCCAGCCGAGCAGAGAGGGCTGGCTATCTGGCAACTTCTACTCGTGTGGGTCGCAGTGGGAACCGTCTTCTACCTGATCGCGCGATGGGAAGGCCGCCGCACCGGGTTCGACTATGACCGGCTGCTCACCCAGGAATGGATCGACGAGTGACCAGGACCCCCGGCGCGAATCCACCATTAGGTTCAGTCTTCGTGCGTCACGACGTACAGCCACAGCACAAGTATGGTCAATCCAACCCCGATCCCGATCCCGATTGCGATCTTAGCGCCCGTGCCAATGTTGTGGCCTTTGACCTGTGTGACATCGCCGTAGGCAACAGTCGTAGCCGCTCGAGTCTTCAAGTCTGTCACGACGAACGAGTCATCTTTCGCTTCACTGATGGAGCCGGCCAGTTTCACGTTGTTTCGCAGCTTGATCGCCACGCGAGCGTCCGTGCCTACGCCGAGCTTGAGAATGCCTGCTCTCACTTTTTCAGCGCGTTGTGTCTGCTTCTCTTCTTTCGAGGCCGCGGATACTGGTTGCACGCAGATCGCCTGCATCAGTAACCCGGCAAGCACCATTGTAAGAATCTTTTTGAACATATCGCCTCCTTGAGAATGTACCGTAGGTTGTCTAACCTGCGGCGCACCTGCGGAATGTAGGGTACGTTGTCGAACATGCGACGCGAGTGCGAAATCAACCGCAGGTTAGACAACCTACGGTACCGACTAAGAGCAACATGCGGACCAAGGTGAAGCCGCCTCGAGATGCAATCATCTTCGCGGCGTCGAGTCTCGCGCTCACCTTTGGGGCGCAGCAACTCTCCGACATTCAGTGTGATTATGCTGCGTCATGCAGGGCGGCTCTGAGAGTTGACACTCGAACTGAATATGCTAATGTACACCGCGCTGAGCGGCGTCTCGGTGCGACTGTTGATTCCCTGACGAAGGAGCAGCTTGAAGAAGATCACTCGCGCACTCATAAGCGTATCCGACAAAACAGGCCTGATTGATTTCGCTCGCTGCCTGAGCCGCAACTCGGTCGAGCTTATCTCCACTGGCGGAACCGCCAGGACGTTGAGGGAAGCGGGCCTCGAAGTCCGCGACGTGTCGGAGCTGACGGGCTTTCCTGAAATCCTCGGCGGGCGCGTCAAGACTCTGCACCCGAAGGTTCATGGGGGCTTGCTCGCGATCCGCGATGACACCGAGCACCAACAGCAAGTTCAGGCGAACGGCATCCAGTACATCGACATGGTAGTCGTGAACCTCTACCCGTTCCGCGAAACCATCGCGCGCGAAGACGTCACGGTCGAAGATGCTATTGAGAACATCGACATCGGCGGGCCGTCGATGATTCGCTCGGCTGCAAAGAACTTCAACGACGTGGTCGTGGTTGTAGATCCTTCGGATTACGCTGTGGTTGCCGATGAGATGAGCTCGAGCGGCGGGCAGGTTTCGAAGGCAACCAGATTCCGCCTCGCTCGGTGCGCGTTTGAAACGACATCGCGGTACGATGCGGCCATCTCAGGTTTCCTTGAAGGCTCGGTGACGTTGGATGGTGACGAAAGACTGCGCGTCGAGAAACCAACGGATCTTCCCGCGAGCTTCACCGTGTTTGCCAGGAAGACAATGGACCTTCGCTATGGGGAGAACCCGCATCAGCGCGCTGCTCTCTACTTGACGTCAAGCTCCGGCGCAAAGCAGGCAGGGATGCCTGCGCTCCCAGGGGGAGGGATCGCGGCAGCGGAGAAGCTTCAGGGCAAGGAGCTGTCGTTCAACAACCTGATCGATCTCGAGGACGCGTGGTCGCTGGTTTCGGAGTTCTCCGAGACGGCTTGCGCGATCATCAAGCACACGAACCCCTGCGGCGCCGCAACGGCAGCCGGCGTTCGCGAAGCATTCGAGGCGGCGCGTGCTACCGATCCCGTGTCAGCGTTCGGCGGCATCATCGGCTTCAATCGAACCGTTACCGAGGCGGCCGCTCGCGCGATCGCCGAAACTTTCTTTGAAGCTATCGCCGCGCCGGATTATGAGCCGGGCGCGCTGGAAGCTTTCGCGTCGAAGAAGAACTTGCGCGTGATGCGGGTGCATACGGGTGAAAACACTGCATCTCAACTCGATCTGCGAGTCATAGGCGACAACGGTCTACTGATCCAGGACCGCGACCGCGGCGCGTTAGACGATACCAGGCTGAGAGTCGTAACTGATCGGCAGCCAACCGATGAAGAGATGCGCGCCTTGCGTTTCGCATGGATCGTAGCGAAGCACGTGAAATCAAACGCAATCGTCTACGCGCGAGAAGGACAACTTGTCGGAGTTGGCGCGGGCCAGATGAGCCGGGTCGATTCGGTGAAGCTCGGAGCGATGAAGGCTCAACTTCCGTTGACTGGAAGCGTCGTGGCTTCGGATGCGTTTTTCCCATTTCGCGACGGCATAGACGAAGCCGCGCGCGCGGGCATCACCGCGGTGATTCAGCCTGGCGGATCAGTGCGCGATGAAGAAGTCATAGCCGCGGCAAACGAGCACAATCTGGCGATGGTGTTCACTGGAATGCGGCACTTCAAACACTGATTAACGGACATACTAACGCTGGCTGTCAATGAAGGAAGAAACGATGGCTTCAGCTTTCAAGCGGGACGAAGTTGACGACCTCCTTATTCGGTGTCATAGGCGATGCTGTATATGTCACAGATACTGCGGGGCGAAGATGGAGACAGACCATATTGTCCCGAAGGCAGACGGTGGAGACAATTCCATAGAGAACGCGTTACCCGTGTGCTTCGACTGTCACGCAGAAGCTCATGCCTTTAATCCCAAACACCCCAAGGGGAGACCGTTCACGCCAGATGAGCTTCGTGGACACAAGGAACAATGGCTTCGAATCTGCGAAACGCGCCCAGAAATCTTTGTGCAGGCAACTCGGGACGTCGATGTTGGGCCCCTTCAAGGTCTCATCGACGAGCTTGACTATAATCTGACTATCTCCGCCGGTGTAGACTTCAGGACGCTCGGTTTTCAGTTCAGGGACACCCAAATGGATCGTGCGATCAGAGAGGGAGTCATCCAGATTCTTAACGACGACCTCGCAGGTAAGATTGCATCAGCCTATGGAGCTGTTAGTCGTGCAAACGAGCTGACGCGTGCTTGGCTCAACGGCCATCCGGGTGTGTCACTCCCGAAGACACTCGCGATGGAGGCGGTCCGCAGCACAATTCCAATGCTGCAAAGCGCGAGAGATACGCTTCTTCTGTTTGTGCGGAGTGAATCCGACTAGTAGTTTCACCATGATCGCTGCGTTAGGTCTATCTGGCACTCTGGGTTTTAACTCAATGAGATTTCCGTACGTCGCCTCGCGGGCCTATTCAATCTCGATCCGGCCTTCTTCAAAGACGAAAGTTCGTCTGAACATCATCAAAGACGACTCGAACAAGTGAAGGAGCCCGCCTTGCCGTTGTTTCCAGCCATTGGTTCCCTTGTTGACAACATCACTGATTGGTGATAAAAACGTGCCGGTTGTTTCACCCATAAACGCGCGTCCGGTTGTATCCTAATAACCAAAGAAGGAGGAAAAAATGTCGAAAGGATTTGTCATTGGTTTCGCATTAGGGCTGGCTCTGTTAGGAATCGTTGGCGCGGTGGCGTCTCGGCAAACCCAGAGAAACCTGGACCGCAGAGACCTGGAAAGGTATCAAGCGGAGATTGGGGACGCAACGCCGGTGAAGGTTGGGGTATTGTCGCGGAAACAGCGCTCTCACAGTAGGCTCTATAACGGCTATGGCAAGCATATGCCTGGTGAATCAATCAGCGAGTTGATTGCGTCCTATAGGGGCAAAAGAGCTGTGCTGGAAACCAATGTATACGGGAGGATGTGGTTTGCGTCGGATCAACCTGACATACCCGAGGACTATTTCGCTCGGTTCGCACAGGAGTCGGGTAGTACCAAGTTGCTTTGAGTTTTTATTTGTTAAGGGCGCTCGCGAATGCGGCGCTAATATACAGCCCCAGACTTAGGAGCTAGAGTTAGAGTAGCATACTCATAAATGGCGTCAACGGGGTGTTTTGCTGGGGTTTATGAGTTATCCACAAGACAGGCAAAAAACTTACCACCCCGCTAATATAAAAAAGTCAGGGTAGATTCTCGCCCAATATATGAATTCGGACAAACAGAACAGCAAAAACCTAAGTCACATCAATACATAGGGTAACAATGCCTACCATCCTGACAGTCTACGCATGCCTGCTCCTCGCCCCAGCAATACAACCCCCAGAGGATGCAACGTGGGACAGTCAAGACGAATGGGTCGCTACAATTACCAATCACATCGGCCTTGACCGTCGGGGTCGTCCAAGCCTGCGTTAAGAAAAGGGACAGAACCAAGCCCATAAGGAGCGAACGAACTGATAGTTTCTTCATGAGAGGTTTCTCCTGAAACGTGAGATGTGGACAGAAGCCGTTCGCACTATATCACAGATTACAGAATGTGCAAGCAGAAAAGAGATTGTAGGTACTTAATATTGAGGAAAGATTTCATACAAGTCCATTTGTAATGAGCTACTCCAAACCGAAGTTAGGCACAAGAACAATCTTACATTTGTGTAACCGCGTCAATGGCCTCTAGGTGGAGACTCACGGTACAAATACGAGACACGCACCTCCACTCGCCTCCGTGCGCCCTCATACATTAAACTATTGGGCGGTCGGTGTCTCAGTCACGTTGACACAGAGGGCGCGCGCCCGCTGATCGTATCGTTCGGCGGCACGGTCAGTGATCACGTTAGCCAACATATTGTGTTTCGTAATCGACGAAGGAAGGTAAAACATGAGCAGTACAGTTCCTCTTAAGGCTCGTTTGACAGGAATCATGAAATCTTGGGGGATTCCGATCAATCCAGGATGTCAGCAAGCACTCCAACAGCTAATAGATCAGGCGGTGGTCAAGTTCCAAACTGCTGGCTTCTCTTCGAATTCCCAGAAGTTGAACGAAGCCGAACGGAACTTCGAAAAGTTATTGATCGAAATGACCTGGGAGGCGGGCCAGCAGGGCTTCAAGGAACTACACGAAACAACGCTATCCGCTGCCTTGGCTCGAGTTTGTCCCCTATTTCCGTTCTGTTGAGGTTTTCGATGGACGATCAAACTAAAGCGGCCTTTGCCAGCGCGTCCGATATAGCAAAGCAATTGATTACTCTGGCGAGTGGCATTCTGGCACTGGAAGTAACATTCGCGAAAAACATCATGGATGCGAAACTCGATCAGAACGCGAAATATCTACTCACTGGTTCGTGGATACTGTTCTTACTTTCTGTAACGGCCGGCGTGTGGACTCTACTCGCATTGACCGGGTCTCTTGGTAAGCTCGGCGGTCTGACACCCACAACAATCTATGGCAGCAATATTCGCATTCCAGCGTTCTTTCAAATACTGTTGTTTCTCGGTGGACTCGGGCTTAGCGTCTGGTTTGGAATCCGAGGATTGAAATAAGTCACGCGGCCGAACAAAGGCGTCAACCGGAGCCGCGCAAGCGGGTCCTTATGGTTCCTCCAATGTTTCACGCGCGCGGCCCGGTTACGCCAATCGTTGGGCGGATTAGGAGAACTAAGATGACGACGCAAACCCACGCAGAGCAGATCACGCATCGGTGGTACACGCGACCCGTATTTTTCGTTGGCGACGTAGAGCGCGCGCTGCGCTTCTACAAGGACCTGCTCGGCTTCAAGAAGTCCTGGCACGAAGGCGACGGCAAGGGCAAAGTCTGCCAAGTCAATCGTGCAGAGTGCGAGATCATTCTGTGCGAGGATGCCGGTCGCAAGGATAAAGCGCGTCTATTCGTGGAGCTGACCCAGGATGGCATCGCGGAACTTCGCCGTGAGATCGTCGAGCACTCAATTCCGAGCAAGGAATCGTGGTGGGGCTATGACGTTATCCAGATCGATGATCCCGACGGCAATGAGTTGCTCTTCCCGCTGTCTGATAAGTAAAGCTTCGAAGGCGTACCTACAGGGCATCCGTCCTGCGAAGCGACTTGAATCTCAGCATAAGGGTATATATATTACTCGCGGTCTTTGAGATTAGCTCTTGGAGGAATCTGATGGAAATTAGCTTTGAAGAGTATTTAGCGCAACTTGCACCAAACTTGGCGGTACAAGAGAAACCGAGCATTCTCCTTCTTACATGCATGGATTATCGTTTTGCTCATCGCATTATCGATTTCATGGATAATGCGAAGCCCTCCCTACGCAGAAAATACGACATGTTCGTCTTGGCTGGTGCCGCGGCTGGGGCAAACAAATTCGTAAAATGGCGACAAGCACTCGTGGAACATATCCAGACCGCTCGGAGTATCCTCCATCCAATTGATCGACTAATAATACTTGAGCACCGTGACTGCGGTGCTTACAAAGCATGGTTGGGGCTCGACTGGGCTAGGGTCACCCCCACTGATGAGTGGACTTCCCATAGAAACCAGGTAACGCAGCTCATCCCAATCCTTAAAAACGAGATTCAGAACCTAACAATCGATTCATTCTTATTGACTCGGGATGAAGACGATGTGCTCTACATTGCGACAACAGATCAATAAACAGCCGAACAAGATTTGGTAGGGTAACACAAAGGCGGTAAGGCCCATAGATGGGTGTGTCCGCTGTCCGGCGTCTAACTACTGCATCAGTGGAGCGCGGCGGGCGAGTTTCGCATGATTCCATCAGAGTAGCCGTTAGCGCGTTTGATCCGTTGCTGTCGAGTCGCGCAACCAATTCAAGTACTGCTCCGACCCGCGCTCGATTCTCATCGCGATAACTTCAGGTGTGCTATAGCTGTGAAGTTCTTTGACGCGGCGCTCCAGTTCGGGATATCGCTCGTCGGTGGTTTTGATGATCATCATCGCTTCGCTGTCGCGGGTGACCTTGCCCTCCCAACGATAAATCGACTCGATCGCGGCGACGATGTTTACGCAGGCAGCTAGCCGCTCCGATACCAGCGCATCGGCGATACGCGCGGCTTCGTCGTTACTGGAGGTTGTGACGAAAACAATAAGCTCGTGGCTCATGACAACGTGATGCCGGTCGCCGGCTGCGTTTCTTATACCACGAACCTGGGAGCGCAGGCATCCCTGCCTGCCTCTTTCCGCAAACTGCCAGTCTGTTTTTCTTTCGCAACCCAATGCAGGCAAGGATGCCTGCGCTCCCAGAGTTTATCGTGAGCCTGATGACTCAGTCACCGGCCCGCGAATCGTCCTGTCGTCCTCGCGGCCGCTAGTTGCATTCATGAATCGGCGCACCCACTCAGTGAACAAATAGTTTTCCTCGAAGAAAGGGAAGTGACCGCTGTGCTCCATCATCACCAGTCTCGATTGCGGCAAGCCGCTGGCAAGCTCAAATGATTGATCGGGCGGTGTTATCAGATCGTACCGTCCGGCGAACACCAGCGCCGGAACTTTTATCTCGCTCAGTTGATTGCGAACGTCAAAAGCTGCCGGGGAGGCGGCGAGCGCTTGCTTCTTTGACAGGGCGTCGAAGTACGCCGTGTACAGACCACGATCAAACTCATAAGGCACGAGCTTGTGAAAGTAGTGCGGATACAGCACCGCATAACGCATTCGCACGCGGTCGCAGGGCCTGGTTGCGCCGGTGCCGCCCTCACTTGATCTGTAGGCAGTCATCTCGACCTTGGATAGCGTCTTCAATATCCGCTTCTCGCCTTCGTACGGATTCTCGACAGTGGCGGCCGCGCTTACGAGAATCAACCGCTTCAAGTTAGCCGGATAGCGCAAAGCATAGTTGAGAGTGATCGCCGCGCCGAAGCTGTGTCCTAACAGCGTCACGCGCTGGAGCCCAAGCGATTTGCGCAGCGCGTCTATGTCGTCGGACATTTCATCAATCGAGACCATCCCGTGACCCGAACGCGCGAGCGTGTCGGCACGTCGATCGAAGAAAACCAGCTTCGCATAGCGGCTCAAGTTGTACAGCATTGGATGGAAGTACTCGTGTGGAAGTCCGGCGCCGCCGTGGACCACGATCACAACCTCCTCACCGCTGCCCTGCGTCTCATAGTGTAGATTCAACCCGTTCGACTCGAAGATGCCGTAGCCCAGGCCTGGCGTCCACACATGATGAAACGAGAGGAACGTAGACGCCTCTCCCGGTACGGCCACGGCAGAAGAGTTGGCAAGAGCCAGGCATTCGAACTCGGCTCGAGTTGAGCCTTCTTGCGCGCGAGCCACTAACGACAGCGCGAAAACTACGGAAGCAACGGCGAACATGCGTAGAAGATTCTTCATCACGTACCCCCTAAGGTTTAGAGTTCAAGCTTTAGCTTGCTTTCGGCGGGCAACCTGTCGGTTGAACTCTGAACTATTCCCGGAAGTTTAGAGTCCAGCCTTTAGCTTGCTTTCGCGTGCGCAACCTGAAGGTTGAACTCTGAACTACCAATTGTCAGTTTGTTCTTCTTCGGCAGGGGCAGTTGCTTCAGAGTTGAAGAAAGCTTCGTAGATCTCGATGGCGCGGGGCAGGTCTCGCTCGTCAACCATCACCACCACTTCTTGCGAAAAGCTGCTGGGGATCAAAGCAAAGTCGCCGCCCTCAACGAAAGCGCGAATTCCATTTTGCTCGAGCGTCTCGCTCACCATTTGAGCCTCGGCGCTGTTGCTGAACGACTGAAGCCGCACTGGCCCGCCGTCGCTGGTATCATGCACTTTGGTTTCCGGCGTCAACTCCGTTACCAGTTCAGCGTTGCAGTCCGGACAAACGGTGATGCCCGCTTTGTACTCCGCCTCGCAGTTTGGACAGAATGCCATTCACTTCCTCGGGAGCTTCGCGTTGAGTAGTCTCGCGAATGTTGAAGCGACCAGTCGCTATCATATTATCTGCATGGTTTTAGCGCAATAGTTAATCAATCCTGGCGATTCGAGATCGAGGGCTTAGAGGGCTGATAAAGACAGCCTGCTAAGCTCTCGCGTGAGCCGTCTTAGAAGCGCCAAGCACATCCTCGAGCGCCTCGGCGAGCGCCGAATAATGAAACTTGTACCCCGAAGCCAACGCGGCCTTCGGCACGAGTCGCTGGCTGACAAAGAGAACCTCTGACATCTCACCCATCAGCACTCGCAATGCGATTTCGGGCACTGGGAAGAAGGCCGGGCGATGCAGCACCTTCGCCAGTTCGCGTGTGAATTCGCTGTTGGTCACCGGCTTCGGTGCGACGCCGTTAAGCGCGCCTGCCAGCGAAGATGTGTAGATCGCGTGGCGGAAGATGCCTACGATGTCATCGATGTGAATCCACGGGAACCACTGTTTGCCGCTGCCGAGCCGGCCCCCGACTCCGAGCTTGAATGGAGGCAGCATCTTTTGAAGCGCGCCGCCTTCAGCGCTGAGCACGACTCCGGTGCGCACCTGAACCACCCGAATGCCAAGCTCGCTGGCGCGCGCCCCTTCGCGCTCCCATTCCACACAAATGTCGCTCATGAAGCCGTGGCCGGGAGGCGATGTCTCTTCGAGCTGTTCATCGCCGCGGTTACCGTAGAACCCAACTGCCGAGCCGTTCACAAGAACGCCTGGCTTACGATCAGCCGAGCGCAGCCCATCTACCAGGTTCCGCGTGGTGACCACCCGCGAGTCTCGTATCAACTTTTTCTGCTCGTCGCTCCAACGCCGCGCCACTATGGGCTCGCCTGCAAGATTCACGACCGCGTCGACTCCGGTCAGCGCTGCTTCGGGAGGCGGGCCCGCCAGCGAATCCCACTGGTGGATCTCGGCGACCGCTAGCTCGGCTGGTTTGCGAGGCGAACGCGACAAGGCGACGACAGTGTGTCCGTCTTCAGTGAGGGATCGACACAGACTGCGCCCGATCAAGCCGGTCGCTCCTGTTACCAGTATCTTCATCCTGCACCTCCGGAGCCTCGTGAACCCGAGTGGCTGACTTCGAAGCTTAACATATCCCCTGTCAAGATAGTGACCAGAAACCCGGTGGTGTCCGAGCTTGAACTCTTTGCGCGATCTCGGCGTTCTCTGCGCCTAGGCGGTTGGGTTTTTCCCCCCAGTATTTACCGCCGAGACGCAGAGAACGCAGAGGTTGCGCAGAGATTGATTCAAGTCTAGGACACCACCGAAACGCCTGATGTCACGCTCCATTCTCTCGCAATATCTTGACGCAATCACGACGGGTCAGCACAATGAGTCCGGCATGCCTAGCGACGACAAAGTGTCTGTTACGCCGAAGTATCTGATCGGCACAGTGACAAAGCGCACCGGACTCTCAATCGATGTTGTTCGCGTGTGGGAGCGGCGCTACGGTGCGGTTCGTCCCGCGCGCAGTGACGGCGGCACGAGGCTCTATTCAGACGCAGATGTGCTGAGGCTGAGACGGCTACGACAGGCGGTTGAGAATGGACATAGCATCGGTCAGGCCGCAAAGCTTTCTGAAAGTGAGCTCGACGAACTGATCTCCGATGCAGGTCAGCCGCGCGATGGCGCGGATCCTTACCGTGCGGTCCGCGAACGATTCATCGAGGCGGTTCAAACTATGGACGTGGTTGCCGCGGATCAGGAACTCGCACGCGCCGCGACGCTTTTCCCGGCTCGTGAGTTGGTGAAGAAGATCGTCGTGCCCATACTCGACGAAGTAAGCGAGCGCTGGGCACGTAAGGAATTCGGTGTGGCTCACGAGCATTTCGCTTCGGGGTTGTTGCGCAGCATGTTGGTCTCGCTCCTTCGGATTTATCGGCCCTACGGAAATCTCGATACGCTGGTCCTGGCAACGCCCGCGGGTGAGCGCCATGAGTTTGGACTCTTGTTCGCCGCGTTGCTCGCAGCCGCACACGGCTGGCGCGTGGTGTATCTGGGAGTTGATTTGCCGGCAGACGAGATCGCGCTTGCCGTGAAATTGACCAACGCACGGGTTCTCGCGCTGAGCCTCGCCACTGAACGCGCAGAGACCCACGCGGAGCTCGAGTCGATTTCAAACCTGGTCTCCGCCCCGACGCGGGTATGGATTGGCGGCGCAGGAGCGTTGAGGCACAGACCCTTGATCGACCGCGCCAACTGGATACTGGTTCGCGATCTCGAGGAGCTCGACGACCGGCTCAAAAGATAGTCTTGAAAGTCCTTGCGGCGCCCGGATAGAACGCATCGTATTCGTGCCGACAGACTCGGCGAGCGGCGCATCGCGGCAACCGCTCGCCGCAGCGATCGCTCAATTAGGCGCTTGTCGAAGCCCCTGATTTCGTCGTGAATCCACCGATCAAATAAAGGACCGCAATCACGATGTGTATGATGTGGTCCCTGGTGCCGAGGGTCAAGTACGGAAGCTCCAGCAGGTGCTCCGCCCCTGTTCCAACGAGGAAACCGACCGCCCCCAGGAGTCCATACACAAGTCCAAAGATGATGCAGAACTGGCGGGCCGCGGCCAAAGACCCTTTCGTTCCCAGGTACAGCGAGATCGCGCCCGATACAAGATGCACGCAATTGTGCGCAGTACCCAGATGCGCGTCCAGCAGGTGGGGGCTAAAAAAGCCAATGATCCCAACCGCAATAAACACAACACCGACGAGAGTCGCTACAGTCTTTGCCATGTTGTCTCCTTATCAAAGTGAAAAGAGTTGAACAGCTATGATCTTCCGCCCGGCGATTGCGAACAACGAGCGAACGACCCGGAGAAGCCGGTACTGCGATGAGGTCTCGTGTTGTCGTTGCTGATACCTGAGATAATGACGCCGCTAAACTACCTATGCGGGGCTTCCGAGTCAAGATCGAAAGAAACTTTCTCTCACCCGGCGGGTATGATCCGAGTCGGAATTACTATTGCCCACAATACGCATTGAAAATAATATGGGGTCGGCTGGCCAGTGACTGACCTCCCTCACCCGACCAGAAAAGGAGAGAGACTTTGATGAAGCTAAGTTTTCTAAAAATAGTCTTGCTCGGACTCGCCGCTGCAGTGATGGCCGGTTGCAGCCAACAGCCCGCTGAGCAATCGGTGATGGTAACCGCCGCTAATGAGACTGCCGCGATGGCAAGGCTCCGAGCGATCGCCGCAGCCGAAGCTCGCTATCAAGTTGAGACTGGCGGCGAATACGGCACGCTCCCCCAGTTGATTGAGAAGCGCTACGTGAACGACCCGGCAAGCGGAAAGCTGACCGGCTACCGGTTTGAAGTGCAGGTCAAAAGAGGAGGGTTCCAGGCCACCGCGGTCCCGGAGAAATTCGGCATCACCGGCAAGCGCTCGTTCTATATCGATGAGACGAACATAGCTCATGCCGCAGATAAGAGAGGCGCGCCCGCAACAGCCTCGGATCCTGAGGTGTAGACGTAGAAGGCAGAAGGCAGAAGGCAGAAGGCAGAAGTTCTGACCTCTTGACCTCTGATCTCTGATCTCTGACCTCTGCCTTCTGCCTTCTGCCTTCTGACCACTGGCAACCGACTCCTTGTTTGATATATTCTCCCGCCAGCGAGGCGAGTTCTAACATGGCCCTCAAGATTGTCTTCGTCATAATCGCATACCTGCTTGGATCGATCCCGTTCGGGTATCTTCTGGTCAAATACGCGTTCACGAGCGGAGAAGACGTTCGCGACATCGGGTCGGGTGGAATCGGCGCGACTAACGTGACCCGCCGCGCTGGAGTAAAGGGCGGCCTGCTCACATATCTCTTCGACGTGGCGAAAGGCGTGGCTGCTGTGCTGCTCATGCGCGTTGTAGCCGGCGAGGATTACCTTTGGATCGGCGCTGCCGCGATTGCCGCAATCGTCGGTCACATCTTTCCCATCTTTCTTGGATTCCGGGGCGGCAAAGGCGTAGCAACCGGCGTTGGGGTCTATCTTGCGCTCGCTCCGTATTCGGTGCTCACGACGCTGGTGTTGTGGGCGCTCATTGTGTACTTCACCCGCTACGTGTCCCTGGGCTCGATTGTCGCGACGGCCGCGGTCCCGCTTTGGACGCTGCTCTACTATGGCTTGCTTCAACCGAGCCCTCACCTGAAAGCGTTGATGATAATCGGAATCGCCGGATGCGCGTTGATCGTGGCGACACATCACGAGAACATCAACCGATTGATACACGGGACCGAGAACAAGATCGGCGTGCGAGTGAAACCCGATAGCCCCGAGGTCGGCTCGGGTGGAACCGCGATCAGCGGAGGGCGAAGCTCATGACTGGTGATCCCGCAGCGCCCGAAAGCAAGCGCGTCGCAGTCATCGGCGCGGGAAGCTGGGGCACTGCGTTGGCGATGGTGGCGGCTCGCAATCAGCATCAGGTCAAGCTCTGGGCGCGCGAGCCCGCAGTCGCATCCGCGATCAACCGCGATCGCCGGAATCCTTTCTACCTTTCCGGCTTCGAGCTTCCATCGAACATCCAGGCGACTACCTCGCTTGAAGACGCGATCGATGGAGCACATTTCGCGCTACTGGTCGTGCCTTCGCACGCAATGCGCCAGATAGTCGCGCAGCTTCGGCCCGGTTTGAGAAGCGAGATCGTCCTGGTCAGTGCGGCTAAGGGTGTTGAGAACAGCACGCTGATGCGCATGGAGGAAGTGGTGGCCGATGTCTTGCGCGACAGGTTTGCGCCGCGATATGTCGCGCTGTCGGGACCGAGCTTTGCGATCGAGGTAGCTAAAGGGGACCCGACCGCGATTGTCGCCGCAAGCAGCAGCCGCGAGTCTAGCGAAATCATCCAGCGTTCGTTGAGCTCGAGCCTGTTTCGCATCTACACCAACACCGACGTCGTGGGCGTCGAACTTGGCGGAGCGGTAAAAAACGTCGTAGCGATCGCGGCGGGCATTGTGCGTGGGTTAGGCTTTGGCACGAACGCGGTGGCAGCGATCATAACGCGCGGGCTTGCGGAGATGACGCGGCTCGCCGTCGCCCAGGGTGCGCGAGTCGAGACGTTGGCGGGACTGGCTGGGCTTGGCGATCTGGTGCTGACGTGCACCGGAGAGCTTTCGCGCAACCGGCACGTCGGAGTCGAGCTGGGTCGCGGGCGCAAGCTCGCGAATATACTCGGCGAAATGAGGGAAGTGGCCGAGGGCGTGAAGTCGACGAAGTCGATCTATGAACTCGGCCGCAGATTGGGAATAGAAATGCCAATCACTGCGAACATCTACGCGCTGCTCTATGAGAACAAGCCCGCTCTCGATGCGGCAAACGAGTTGATGGGCCGCCCGCTCAAGCGAGAGTGAACCGCTGGTTCAGGGTTCCGGGTTCCGGGTTCCGGGTTCCGGGTTCAGAGTTCAAGCTTTAGCTTGCTGTTTGAGAAAGAATGTCTGAGGTCAGAGGACAAGCTTTTTAAGTTGCTGCTTTGTGACGCAACGCAGCCTAAAGGCTGAACTCTGAACTCTGAACCCTGAACCCGGAACTCTGAACCCGTACCGTGGATTACAAGCAAGGAGGATAAACATGTCGAATTATGTTCCGCCTACGACTCCAATCGGAGGGCCGGCCGGCCAGCAGTTTCCACCGCAGCAGTCGTTTCCCCCTCCGCCGCAAAAGAAGTCAAACGTCGTGATGTGGGTGGTCGCCGGCTGCGGCACGTTCGTCGTGCTCGGAGTGATCATCGTGTTTCTCGGCGGATATTTCGTCTGGAACAAGGCTAAACAAGCAGGGCTTGATCCAGACTTGATCGAAAGGAAGCCTGCGCTCGCGCTAGCCAAGATGATGGTGGCCGCGAACCCGGACGTCGAACTCGTCTCGGTGGATGAAGAAAAAGATGTGATCACCATCAAGGACAAGAAGACCGGGGAGACCATGACGGTGAACCTGGAAGAAGCGCAAAAGGGAAAGCTGGTCTTCAAGAAGGACGGCGAAGCAGAGATGACCATGGAAGCCAAGGGCGAGGGGGACACCGGGTCCGTCGTGGTGAAAACCAGGGAGGGGTCCGCGACGTTCGGCGCCGGCTCCGCGGCGAAGCTGCCCGCCTGGTTTCCATCGTATCCCGGCGCCACGATCCAGGGCACCTTCTCCACCGAAGGCAAAGACGGCCAGGGCGGCAGCTTCGGTTTCAGCACCGGCGATTCGATAGAGAAGGTCACGAAGTTCTACGAAGACAACCTCAAACAGGCGGGGTTGAAGGTTACTACGAACACCGTACAGCAAAACGGCGCGATAATGATGGGCTCAGTAGTCGGCGAAGACGAAGGAAAGAAACGCACCGCATTCATCAACGCGCTCTCGGAAAAAGGAGAGACAAAAGTCACTGCTGTCTTCTCCTCGAAATAGAAGGGTTCGTGGCGGTGGCTTTCGCAGTTGTCGGCCGAACTGCGAGATTGCGAGTGGCGCAGACTTTGTCTGTGTCTGGTGATTGCCCTCGTAACGGAGTTACTAGACGCAGACTAGAGTCTGCGCCACTCGCGATTGACATCGCGATCAGCCATTGCGCGGCGAAGTAGGTGGCAAGGATCAGCAAATCCGCAAGTCGGAACCCGACTCGGAAGCGATTAATCGCGATCGCCGAGTCGGAAACTACGAACAACATCGCCCCGATGGCGGCGAGCGCGGCTCCGGCTTGCCGGGTTGCCCCCCACCGGTTCAATGCTTGCCAGGCCATCGTCAGAATCACAATCAAGTAGACCACCACCGGCAGTTTCATCGCTCCCAGGCCGGGAGATAGAATCCAAAACATCAAGCTCCCGTATACAACGCAGGCCGCGCCGTACCACGCCGACATCAATCCGGAAGGTCTGGATCTGAACGCCGCAATGTAAAGCAAATGGGCTATCAGGAAACTGATCAATCCCGGAACGAATTGATCTGACGGCAGCATGAGTAAACCGTCCCCCACTAACGAACAACAAAGCCCAGCGATGATCAGATTGCGATAGCCCACATTAGCACCCGGTCCTGTCATCAGCGCGATGACCCCGATGATAATGATGAAGATCATCGTCGCCGGCTTGAAGATGTAGACCGTTGTTCTTGAGCCGAGGTATCCGGCGGCGATTGTGATCGCGGCCGAGATCGCAGTGAGTGCCGTCAAGGCAATGATTGACCGCGAGCGCTGTTGGAGAGCAGCTTCGGATCTTTCGATTGTTGTTTCGTGATTCACGATGAGCATCAGCGTTCACGAAATCGGTGCGAATCCGTCAAACCCGCGTCATCCGTGGTCTATGAGTTTGTGAGAATTGCATTGCCGCGGAGCATAGACCACGGATGACACTGATTCGACGGATTTGCGCGGATATCGCAATTCCTATCTCAGCGAGACGTCGTCAATTCCTCTTGCCCAACTCATCGAGGGCCGCGCCCAGACGCTCGAGTCCGCCCGCGAGCATCTCAGAATCGCACCCTATGCCGATGCGGATATGATCGGGCATCTCGAAGAACCGTCCGGGCACGACTGACGTCTCATACTTCTCGCGAAGTAGCGCACACAACTCTTCAACGCTGCCTCGCCTAAGCCTCGGAGCGACAACTGTTCCGAACGGCGGTCTTACTGCCTCGAGATCGTCACGCGAATCCAGAAACTGATCGAGCAACGGGCGGTTCTTTTCAAGAAGCGCAATCGCGCGAGCGGCGATTCGGTCAAGATTCTTCAGGGCGATCACGCTGAGCCGCTCCGCCGGATGCGCGGGAATGTTGCCGAACAGATCGTTGATCCGCCATATCTTTTTCGCGAGATCCGGCTCGGCAAGCACCCATCCACAACGAAGTCCGCTCAGGCCGTAGGCTTTTGTAAGGCTGCTTGTAGTGACGAACTCGCTGCCAAGGTGAAATGCCGAAGGGGGCGCCGTGGTGAACAAAGTTTCGAGATAGACCTCATCGACCAATACTCGCGCTCCCACTCGCCGCGCGATTCTTCCAACCTCGCCAAGCGTGTCGTTATCAACGAACGCCCCGGTAGGGTTGTGCATATTGGTGATCACGATGAGCTGGGTGCGATTTGTCACCGCGCGATCGATCTCGCTCGGGTCGATACGAAAGCCATGCTCGAACCGCCGCTCGAATCTGTTCACGGCGGCGCCCAGATAAGCTGCCGTAGACACGAGCGGATCGTAGGCCGGCCGCTCGATCAATACTTCATCGCCTGGCTCGAGGATCGCAGCCATCGCCAAAAAGTTGGCCATCGAAGTTCCGGTCGCGGCAACGACGTTCTCAGTAGCGGCGCCGCATTTGGCCGCGAGCGCCTGTTGAAGCGGCTCGTAACCGTACCAGCTCGGCCCGCTCAACTCGATGTCTTCCAGGCGGACCGGAAGCTCGGCCATCGGGTAATGAATGACCCCGCTTGTAGCCAGGCTGAACCTGGCCTGCGAGCGCGTCTTAGCCCACTCGATATAATCGGAGCGCTTGGCACGTTTCGCTTCACTCACGTTTGCGTCTCCCTCGCCAAAAGAAATAAACCGGTATCCCGGCGACTAGTATGGCCAGTCCGATGGCGCTGTTCGCCGGATACTGGTAGATTGCGCTGGCGGCGACCAACCACTCTGCTGCGATAAACAAAACGATGACCAGTGAGCCTACCTTGAGCGTGTAGCTGGTTGCCTCGGTATCGTCGTCCGCGCGCGATCCGCTTCGGCGAAGCGCAAACAAGCACGCAGCCGTCAGCCCGAAAAAGATCGAATCAATCGAGACGACGTAGTTGAGAATCTGTTCGTACCTGCCGGACATCGCGATCACGATCGCCAGCACACCTTGCAAGGCTATCGCCACCACGGGAACTCGCGTGCGAGGGTGAAGCGAGGCCACGCGTTTGAAGAAAAGCCCGTCGCCGGCCATCGCAAAATAAACTCGCGGCGCGGTCAGCATGCCCTGACTCAAGAACCCTAACGTCGATATCGCGATGCCAACCGCGATGATCTTTCTGCCCTTTTCGCCTAAGACCAATCTCATCAATTCCGAAGCGGGCGTCGTCGTCTCCGCGAGACCTCCCGCGCCCAGCACGCTGACACAAACGAAGTTGACTGCCAGATATAGGAGGATTACTCCCATCACCCCGATCAGGAGTCCGCGCGGGAGATTCTTTCGCGGCTCGCGCATCTCGCCCGCCACGAAGCTTGCCGTCTGCCATCCGCCATACGCAAATAAGACCGGCACCAGCGCGGCGCCGAATGCACCAATCATCGACGAGTTGTCGGGAGTCAGCGACGGCGCTTGCATCGCGCTGCGTGCACCGTGGCCGGCGCCCCACAAGCCGGCGCCTATCAGCCCGGCGATGGCCACAATCTTCAAGACCATCAACGCGTTCTGTACGCTGCTCCCCGCACGCACGCCAAGACAATTGATCAGCGTCAAAGCTCCAAGCGCGACCGCGGCCACCACCCAGTCTCCAATCGGAAGTTGAGTCAGATCGATGAAGTAGCGCGCGAAGGTTACGGCGACCGCCGCCATTCCTCCGCTCTGAACTACCAGCAATAGTGTCCAACCGTAGATGAATGCGGCCGCGGGATGAATCGCTTCTCGGATGTACGCGTACTGCCCGCCAACCTGCGGCCGCAAAGCCGCCAGTTCGGCATAGATGAACGCGCCGGCGAGCGCAATCAAACCGCCCACCGCCCAGGCGCCGAGGATCAAAACGGGTGTGTGGACCTGACGAGCGACGACGTAAGGATTGATGAAGATGCCTGAGCCGATGATCCCGCCCATCACAATCATCGTCGCGTCGAACAGCCCGAGCCGCCGCGCCAGCTTCGGTGAGCTATCGACGGTTGGCCCCGACGGTTGGTCTTGGATTGCGTCCGGTGGTGGGTTCAGCTTTCGTTCCTCTTGCTCGGTACGCTCTCTGTTTCAAGCCTTCGTTGTGGTCTGCAGCCGCTCCCGCATGCGCATCTGCCACTTTGTGCGAGGCGTGTCCTCTTCTTCAAACTGGCTGAGGGCTTCCTTGAGAGTCTCTCCGCCTATCTGCCGCGTCTTCAAGTAGACCAGCGCGGTCAGAGTAGCGATCAGCGGCACGATCACCGCGTTGAGCATCGCCACAATGATCGAAGTAAGACGCCCGGTCAGAATCGGTGCTTGCTCGATCTTTGACGCTTTGAGAGCGAAGGCAATCGGAAACGCTACGACCGATGCCGCAATGCCGGGGATGGCCCATTGGAAGAAAATGATCACGATGACTGTGCGCCAGGAGCGCTTGACCAGAGCCTTCGATCGTTTCAACGCAGCACGCCCTTTCAGTCCTTCCATCATCACCACCGGCGCAGCCAGCGAATAGTTGATGAACATGATCACGCCTGGAACGATCAAGAGTAATCCGAAGACCCATCGAATCGTGGCGAGCGCAATGGTAATCAGAAGGGCCTTCAATCTTTTTCTAACTGCCCCATAAGCCGTGCGCAGTTCCAACGGTCTGAGCGGGGACAGGAAGAGCTGCGTTACCAGCCGGATTGTGACTCCGGCGATTATCGCATTGATGAAAAAGTTGGCGAAGAACATCAGAACTGAGAGTACGACTTCGAGAGCGCTGGTGGCCGGGCTACCGTTGATAGTGACTCTCAAACCGCCGGAGGGAGCCTGGGCAGTGTCCGCGTGCGACTTCATTGCAATGATGAGAAGAGCCCCGTGCAAGGCGATCAGCGGAAGGTACATCAGGAACGTGACCCGGAAGAATTTTGGGAAGTGTTCGATGTACAGCGCGAAGGCCCGGCGTAGCAGCACCCCCGTTCGTTCGGCGCTCGCTCGCAGCGCGCTTGCGAAGCCGGCGGCGCTTGCGGGACGCTCGGAGGGATTCTTCGCCAGCGCCGACATCACAACCGCGGCCATTCGCTTCGGGATCTTGCGGCGCTTTTCTTTAAGCGGGGGTGGAGCGGCTTCTATGTGAAGCTTCAGCAGCTCGTAAGCCTGGCCGGTGAATGGCGGCTCGCCGGCGAGCATCTGATACGCAATCACGCCGAGGCTGTATATGTCGCTGCGCGCGTCGAGCGGCTCGCTGCGGCATTGCTCCGGCGACATGTATACCGGTGTGCCGAGAATCGATCCAACTCGCGTCAGCCCATCTGCCGGAACGGTTTGCCGAGCCAGATTCTCAGCCGTAGTGTGCTCGAACACGCGCGTTCGCTCTTCCTCTGACACAGGCCCGGGTTGTATTTGAGTCGTCGCTTCGGATGATTCCAACGGTAAGATTTGCGTCGCCGATTCGCTTGCAGGAGAGGCGTTGACTTGCGCTTGTTCGGCGAGGATAAGAGTTGCGTGCTCGCCGGCTTGAAGACGCTGTATTTGAGTCGCGGCTTCTGAAACCTCAGCCCCCTGTGCGTAGGTCTGAGCTTTGAAACCCTCGGTGTTGCGCGGCTGATTCGTTATCGTGGCCGAATCTCGATGCAACCTTCTTGTGTCCGAAGCGGACGATGCCGCAGACGGCATACTTTCAACCGCATCGGCCATCCGAACATCTGCCAGTTTGGCGAGACCAAAGTCGAGCACCTTAACCGTGTAGCCGCCGCGGCGATTCGGCTCGAGCCAGATGTTATCGGGTTTCAGGTCGCGATGAATGATTCCCTGTTGATGAGCTTCATCGATGGCCGACGAAGTTTGTTCGACGATGTCGACGACCCAGTCAATCGGAAGCTGAGATTCTTCGGCAAGCACTTCGGCAAGCGTGCAGCCGTCGAGGTACTCCATCACCAGATACGCGATTCGCTCACCCTCAACCTGGGCGAAGCCGAAGTCGGTCACATTGACTACGTTTGGATGATGCAGCCGGCCGGCGGCTTTCGCCTCGCGTCTGAAGCGCTCGACGAACTCGTCATTCATCATGAACTGCGGGGTGATGACTTTGACGGCGACAGGCCGGCCGGTGCCCAGGTGAGTGGCGAGATAGACAGAGCCCATCCCGCCCTTGCCGAGTTCCTTCTCAATGCGGTATTTCTCGTCGAGCACTTCACCGGTGAGTTGTGTTAATCCCATCAAACCTCGTGAGCGGCCAGGTGAGTCAGACTCGGAATCAACGTCGTTCGGCCACGTTCAGCAACCATCAGACGCGGCCAATGATATTGACCTGACATTTCAGCCGTCAAGGCGGCGAGTAGTTTCCTATTTCGAGTGTTTCTCCGCGCAACCTTTGCGTCCTCTGCGCCTCTGCGGTGAAGAGCAGCGCCGAAAATCAACTCACCGCAGAGACGCGGAGCACGCAGAGATCGCGCAGAGAATTGAACTTAGGACACCACCCAACCGATGGTAGTGTCCTAATCTTGTGTTGATATTTGCATGTGCTCTGGGGCCCGACCGATGACGGCCGACGGAATATTTGGACTGCGGCGGCCTTTGTGCGTTGCCGCCGCTTTTGGTTAT
>JBBPIG010000047.1 GCA_038040445.1 Acidobacteriota bacterium
ATTCCTATCTAGATCTTAGATTTGAGATTCGACTCTTCAGGAACAGACACCGGTTCGTCAATCCGCAATCCGCAATCCGCAATCCGCAATGGGAAGCTCCGCAATTGAAAGCTCCGCAAACGATTCGCCGCCTCGAGCATCAGCGGCAAGTGATAGTGAATCTCCTTTTGCCTGCTTCCGGGCAGCAGAGCGAAGATCGAGCGCGTTGGATCCAGGTCGTGGCGGCGGCAAAACTCCTCGCGCGACAGCGTGGGGCAAACAGCTTCCGCCAATGGGTGACCGACGTACTGAACCTCGAGGCCAGCCTTCTTGTAGAAGTCCTCTTCGAACGGCAAGATCACCAGCATGCGGTCGACGTCGCGGCGCAGAGCTCGAATGCGATACTTACGCCAGGCCCAAACCTGTGGGCTGATGTAGTAGACGATCTTGAAACCTTCGCGATGAAGCTTTCTTGCGAGTCTCATATTGAAATCGGGCCAGTCAATCAACACGACCGCCGACGGACGCCGTGATCGCGCCGCAGCGAGCAGCGTTCGGTATGCGTTATAGAGTTTGCCAATCGCGCGAGCTATTTCAGGCACGCCTATGATTGCAACCTCACGCGCGTCGACGAGAGTCTCGACTCCTGCGGCGCGCATCTCGTCGCCGCCTGAGCCGAACAGTTGGAGTTTGGTTTCGGGACGGAGTCGATGGAGGGCCTTTGCGAGCGATGCGCCGTGTTTGTCTCCACTGGCTTCGCCCGCGACGATCATTATGGATGAGACTGAGTTCTTGGGATCGAGAAGTGAGTGATGCTCTGGACCGGTTCGCTCCATCTGGTGTTAGGCCTTAGATGCCGGGCGCCACTTCTGACGCCCGCGCACCTAACACCTGATCGCTAAGGATTGCGCAGTACGCTCGAGCCGCTATCTTTCTTCTTCTTCTCTTTCTCTTTACTCTTTTTGTCTTTGCTCGAAGGGCTCTGAGCTTTTTGATCGGCGGGCGCGCCGGGTTTCACCTCGACGTCCTGTCCGGCTTGCGAAGCCGCGCGTCGCGGGCGAGCATCAGGTGCGTTGCTGGTTGTCGTTGCGCCCGGCGTTACCGGGCCTACAGCCTTGACGCCGCCCGCCTCCTGAGCGCGCGCCACGATCTCATCGGTCTTCAGGTCGCGGTCGATGATCACTCCTTTCGTAGAAGTGTCGATGCGCGGTCCGAACATGAATCCGACAAAGCGCGACGGAAGCCCTTTGCCGTCGGGCTGAGCCGTGGCGATTTTTGCCGGATCGGAATCGGGGACAGGCTTGCCCCACTTCTTCAAGGTATCCTTCGCGCGTTCGACATATTCGGAGTGAGGATGGCTGGCGACGATGCGAGCGAGATCGCGGCTGGCGGTGTCGGTGTCTTCCTGAAGCTCCATTGCCTTCGCGTGAAGGTACAGCGCTTCATCAAACCGGGAGAAGTTCGGATACTTATTCAGAATCTCCTCGGTGCGCATTTGCGCCGCCTGAGCCGACTCACGAAGCTCGAAATAGAAGCGCGCGACCTTCAGCTCATGCATTGCCAGAATCTCTTGCACCTGGTTCATCAACTGCTCGACCTGTTCCTTGGCGTCGCTGTTCGGATAACGGCGCAGCATGTCCTTTAGCTGGCGCTCGGCGAGCTTCGCGTGTGTCGTATCCCGATCGGCAGCCATAACCTGTTTCAGATGAACCTCGGCAATCTTCATCATCGTGTCGTCGGCGAGCGGATCGTCGGGGAAGAATTGAATCCAGTCCCGGTATTCGACTTCGGCTTGAGCGAGCCCTTTCGAGCCTCCCTGCAAGTAGTAGGAATCGGCGATGGATAGTTTGGCCATCTTTATCAGGGGGCTGTCGGAGTAAGTGTTGATCATGGTGTTCAACAGTATCCGTCCCTCGTCGAAGCTGCTCTTGCGAATGGCGTCGACTCCCTGGCGGAAGAGTTCCTTATCGCGACCAGGTCCCTTGGCTTCTTCCAGCGTTAGCTTGTTCTTCGGCTTGCCGCCGCACGCTGCAAACGGAAGCGCGAGGGCCAAAACTACAACAAAGAGTTTTACAACTTTCATGCTACTTGGGTGGCCGCTGCTGTCGACCAGGCGGCCGTTCTCCTTTATTTAGCTTTTGGGCTGGTCCTTCTCGATGCCTCAGCGAGCACGGGTCAAACTGTGAGCGGCTCTAGCGCTTTTCGGCGAAGCTCGCGGGTCGCCTGTTCCGGATCACCCTTACCGAATACGGCGGAACCGGCGACTATCCACTCAGCGCCGTGGCGGACGACGTTCGCAACATTATTCAAGCCTATGCCGCCATCTACCTCTATATGAACGTTCAAGCCGCGAGAATCAATCATACTCCGCAGCCGACTTATCTTGTCAAGCGATGTGTCTATGAACGACTGTCCTCCGAAACCCGGATTGACCGACATCACAAGCACGTAATCGACAAAGGGCAGCGCCTCTTCAATAGACCCAAGCGGTGTTGCGGGATTCAGCACTACGCCGGGGCGGCAACCAAGGTCGCGGATCGCCGTCAGCGTGCGATGTAGATGCGCGACCGCCTCTACATGGACTGAAATCATCGAAGCTCCCGCGCGGGCGAATTCGTCAATGTAGAGATCGGGATCGGTGATCATCAGGTGGCAATCCAGCGGCAGGTCAGTAGCTCGCCGCGCGGCCTTTACCACCAGCGGACCGATGGTGATGTTCGGGACGAAGTGGCCGTCCATCACGTCGACGTGTATCAGACCAGCCCCGCCGCGCTCGGCCGCCTTGATGTCTTCGCCGAGGCGCGCGAAATCGGCTGACAGAATTGAAGGAGCTATCTCGATCATTGCGACACGCTCCTTGGTTCTTTTATGAGGTTCTTCACGGTTTCCACAATGAAGGCTTGCACGCGAACGCGGCGCCCGGGCGACGATGGACCGGGAGCCGACGCCTGACTCTTAGTCTGAGACGGCCCGCTGCTCACCACTATGGTAAGCACAGAGTCTTTTTTCACCGACGAATTCGGACCCGGGCGCGTCTCGATGACCGAGTTGGAAGGAATGCTTGAATCATTGCGGCGTTGAATCTTCACCCTTAACCCTGCTTGTTCTGCGAGTTTCTGCGCTTCGGCTTCCGGCTTGCCGACGACGCTGGGCACCTGGGTATCGCCGCTGCGGAACAGAGTGTATATCGTTACGATCGCGCTCAAGAAAAAGGCGAGAGCGAGCACTATCACCATCCCCAGTCTGCGCGAAAGGGTCCAGGCAATGCTGCTGGGCTCGGCGTGGCCGGCGCCCCTCGAGGTGCTCATAGCCGGAGTCTAGCACCGCAATCAAGACGCTTTCAACTTTATGAGTGCGAATCGAGGTTGGATCAACGATGAGCTTCCAGGGTGGACTTCCGGGGGGCTGATCATCGGCGCCGAGATCTGTTTCTTCAACTAGAGGCGTCCACGGAAGGGTCACCTTACGAGCTGATCACCGAAGCGAGCCGGCGATGTGAACACTCTGGAACTCCGCGCCGGCGAGCCAAAGCAATGAGAAAATGCCGTACAATCCAATCGCGAAAGCTGCGAACATCACTGCATAAATCACCGCATAATAAGCGGCCGCTACAAGGCGCAGCCTGTTGTCTTCGGGATACCCGTGCTCGGAATTTTCCGAGTCTCACTCGTCTACTACGAGGCGCGCTTGAGATTCGGATTTCAGCGATTCATTCACCCGCGAGGCTTTTCCGCAGGCGGCTCGTCCAGCCCTGACTTTGTTCCTGCTTCATGGTGAGCAGCTCCAGCTCGCCCGCATCGAGCCATACGCCGTTGCATTTATTACAGCGATCGATCTGCACGTCTTCAAACGTAAGCTCGACAAGCGTGCCGTCGCATTTCGGGCAATGGACGATCGAGGCTTTTGCTTTTTCATCTTCGGCGCGCTTTGCGCGGAGCTTCTCGATCAACTCCTGCTCTTTGCGGCGAAAGTATTCGTTCTCGAGCGATTTCTCACGTTCATCCCAGATCTTCGACATCTTGCTCCCCGTTAGGTTTCCGACAAACTGCATTTGCCGAGAATCCCGATTGTTGTTTTAGAAAGCTCGCGACAAACTGAAGTTTGCCGGACGCCTCAGTATCGCACACGCTACTTGGCGCTTCCAAGTTTTACGATGCGCTCGATTAGTTTCTGGTCATCGGGTAAAAGGCCGACCTTCACCAACCGCGGAGTCAGCGTCACCCAATTCTTGTCCATCGCGAACACACGCTTAAACAAGGGGAGGGAGTCGTCAACGCGGCCCATGTTTACAAGGGCAACCGCATGCCAGTAGACCATCTCGGCGTTGTCCGGCACGAGCTTCGCAGCCGCGCCGTACTCGACCAAAGCCCGGTCGTTGTCTTTTTGCTCGACGGCCAGATCGCCGGCGTTCATGTGGTTGTACGCGCGCTGCAAGGTGACCAATCGCCGAAGCTCCTTCAGCGGCTCAGCGCTGTCATCGACTCTCAAGTCGAACACTCGATCAGCCCAGGGCTTGCCTGTCGGCTTGCCGGTTACGACGATCAGCGCGGCGGATTGCTTGCCCCTGATGTCGCCGCCAGCTTCCTGCGCAGCGTCGAGCGCAGCCAACATTCTCTCGGCCAGATCGCCTTTCGCAACTTCAAACGCGCGCGACATCGCCGGCCAGACTTTGTCGTTCAACATCAAGTTCGCCTGGACCGAATAGTCTTTGCCGACGATATGCCCGGCGGCTGGAATGTCCTTTGAGCCAGTGTGGGCCGCAACCCTGCCCTGGGCGTCTATCATCGCGACCTGTCGAACATCGCGCCCGTCGTCTCCGGCAAGCAGAGCCTTGAGCGCATCGGGGGCGCTCTTGCCGGCGCGCATCAGATCGAGACCGAGCTTGCCGTAGCTGGGATCGACGAACGACTGAGTCGCAACGGCGCCGATGCCGGCTTCGGCCCACGTGACGATTGAACCGACCGAGAACCAATGCGACTGAACGGCTACGCCAAGCTCGCCCGTTGCCGGGTCTCGGGCGACGATCGAGAAGGTGTGCACGGGGCGCTGCGGCAACGGGTTTCTCGCCCGAGCCTGTGCCCCAGCGTCTGAGGCGAGCAGAAGCACCGTTCCTGCGAATCCCAAGAAGCGAATTGCAATCGAAAGAAGTCGGGTCATTGTTTCACCTCAATCTGAAAAACCGAAGGTCGTGTTTAGCTGTCTTGGCCGGCTTGAACGCCGGCTAAGGCGCGAACGCCAACTGTACTTTGATAACCTGCTCGATCCTTCGCATATCAATTGGCGACAGACTGCCCATTAAATTCAGCAAACGCGTTTTGCTCACGGTAGTGAGCTGGTCTGCCATTGCCTTGTTCTGTTTGCCGTTGAGTTGAACGACGGCTTCGCTTGGATAAAGACGGTCAAGGTTTGTGGTTAACGGAACGACCTGAACGCGATTCAGGAATCTGTTTGAAGCGTCGTTGCTGATGATGACAGCCGGGCGTTTCTTGCGGATCTCTCCGCCGACAGAGTGTTCAAAGTTGACCCACCACACCTCACCGCGTTGCATCGGCGTCTCCGATCATTGCCTCGGCCCATTCAAGCGCCTCTGCTTCGCGAGTCTTGTCTCCCGCCATTTGCTGATAAGCGGAGTCGAGGTCCAAACCCCGCAGTTGCGGCAGGATCAGAGATTCGATGAACTGACTTATGTCTTCTGGTCCGCCGATTCTTTGCAATTCGTCGTAGACCCGTTCATCAACATTGATCGTGAGTTCTTTCTGCATGACCTTCCTCCGCGGCTTATCGTTCGCTGGAATTCTACAGCAGAGGCAAGTCGCTTCACAGCGCTACCTGACAATCGAGAACGTCGAACGCCTCTTTATTCAGAATGTCGGCAGATTCATTGATCAAGTCGAGGTCTCTCGCGTTCCCTGCTGCCCTGGTTTGCTCAACGATGTACGCCTGGATAGCCGCCTCGATGAACTCTGAACGATTCCTGTTCGCGCCAGACAGCTTATCGACAGCTTCAAGCAAGTCCTTCTCTACGCTAATTGAAGTCTTGACTCTCATACATCCAAAACTAATTTGTTCTCGAGGGCTGGTCAACGTTAATGAGGGATCGTTCCCGTTCTGCTCTCCGCCCGTTGATTGATCTCTCGTTGGCCTAGGCTCGTCCTAGTCTGAATAGTGTACTTGCCCTGTGTATCCTGAAAGGTCGGTCCTTAATCTGTCAGCATACGCTTGTGGCAATATGATGCGATAGGCGTCAATCAACTTAAAGTTAAGATTGGAAGCCATACGCCACTCTCGCTCCATGTAGTAGTTGTCCGGGTCATCATCGGGTTTGGCATCGTCAAAGAACTTGATGAAACTGAAGACATCTAGCCGTAAGAAGATAAAGAATTCATGTAAGAACCAGTTCTTCTTGGAAACTTCCGGCAAATCTTTAACTTCCGGAGGCAAAGACGCAGACGGAGGGTCCTCGAATTCAGCAAGCATCTTATCAAAATGACTAGCTCTAGGAATTTTGGCAAAAATAAACTCGAGACCGTTCCAGAATTCGTTGCATTGTCTGCGTGCATCTTCATCACCAGGGTTATCAGCCGTTTTCCTAAGGAGTTGATTCCATTCGGCCCGGTAAGCGTCCGCGGGATACTCATAGATCGTTTCTTTATCGTGTTTGCGCACGGAATGAAGAACCGGAACCAAAGAGTTCTTCGCAACATAGAGAACCGGGTTAGCGCCTTTCTTAACGAGACAGGATTTGAGAAAGGAAATCCCGAAGCGGCTGTACTTCTTCATGTGAATCTGAAGATCCTCTAACGGAATGTCGCAAAAACAGACGACCCCGGGGTAATACAGATCGTTATTGCTGATTCGTCCTCCAACTTCGATCACCATATCCCTTGCAAACGTCCCAGCCGGATCCGGATTGTGCGGAGGGTAAGTAAGCCAACCTGATGTGAGTATCTGCACGAGGAGTCTGTATTGCGCCTCTTCATCAAGTCCTCGACCTACGAAGTGAACAAGTTCCTTTGAAACGTATCTTTGTATCCCAGGCATAAAACAAGTAGATTGTAGCGCTAAACAAGCTGTCCGCAGCTTTTGATTCAGACTATCCCGCGCCTTTCGAGCCTGCTTCGATGATCTGAAGCTCATTATGCTCGCGGCGGACGCGCAAAACTTTTTTATCAAACTTGCCGACGCTCGTCTTTGGAACTTCGTCGATGAAAGCCCAACGCTCGGGGACCCACCACTTCGCTACTCGATCCGCGAGGAACGCGCGAAGTTGGTCGACGGTCGTATCAGCGCCTTCTTTGAGCACGACACAAGCCAGCGGCCTTTCGTCCCACTTTTCATCGGGCACTCCGATCACTGCCGCTTCGATCACATCGGGATGAGCCATCAACGTAGTCTCGAGCTCGACCGTCGATATCCACTCGCCGCCTGACTTGATCACATCTTTAGCTCGATCGGTAATCTGAATAAATCCCTTCTCGTCGAGCGTGCCCACGTCGCCGGTTCGCAGCCAGCCGTCGTGGAATTTCTCCGGCGTGTCGTCGCCGTAGTAAGAAGCCGTGATCCACGGGCCTCGCACTTCTATTTCGCCGACTGCTTCACCGTTCCAAGGCAGCACAGTGTCGTCGTCCGTCAATCGAATCTCAACGCCGGGCTTGATGCGGCCGGTCTTCGAGCGCCAGTCCATCAACTCTTCATCGCGGCATCCCTTAGGCGGATAGGCGATCGCCGCAAGCGGGCTGGTCTCGGTCATTCCCCACGCCTGAATGACCTTCACGCCGAAGCGCTGCTCGAACTTCTCCATCAAGCTTCGCGGCACGGCTGAGCCTCCGCAGATCACCATTCGCAACGATGACAGATCGACCAGGTTCGTCTCGGCGTAGCGAAGCACATCGTTCCAGATGGTGGGCACCGCGCCGGAGAACGTCACTTTCTCTTCGGCGATCAAGCGGCACAGCGGCTCGGCTTGAAGGAAGCGGCTGGGCATGATGAAGTCCGACCCGGCCATCCATCCGCCATAAGGCAAGCCCCACGCGTTCGCGTGAAACATCGGAACTATGGGAAGAATTCGGTCGTGCTCTGTCAACGCGAACACCGATCCGGCGCACTGGGCGAGTGAATGCAAGAAGGTCGACCGGTGCGAGTAGACTACGCCTTTGGGATTGCCCGTCGTGCCGCTGGTGTAGCACATAGCGGCCGCCGACCGCTCGTCGAGCTCGGGCCATTCAAACCCTTGCTGTTCGGCGGCGATGATCTCGTCGTAGCGAAGCACGTCTCCCGACGCATCAAGCGCGGACGCGTCGCCTGAGCCGACGACGATGTAACGTTCGACGGTCTTCAAGTCCTTAGCTACGCGCGCCAACAGAGGCACGATCGAGTCGTCCACGATGATCACGCGGTCTTCGGCGTGGTTGATGACGTAAGTGAGTTGTTCGGGAAAGAGCCGCAGGTTGAGCGTATGAAGCACGGCTCCCATGCAGGGAATCGCGAAATAGGCCTCGAGATGTTCCTGATTGTTCCAGGCAAAGGTCCCGACGCGATCACCCTCGCCGATACCGAGTCGCTTGAGCGCCGCCGCGAGCAGCTCGGCTCGATCCCCGACAGCTCGATAGGGTGCGCGTCGCGAGTGGTCGCCCATGAAAGTTACGACCTCGCTGTCGGCGTGAACTCTTCGGCTGTGCTCGAAGATGTGATTGATGGTCAAAGGTCGATCTTGCATGGTGCTATGCATGAGATTCTCCTCGGCGCTCAGGAATTCGGTTACTAACGGGGGCATTGCAGTTGCGATTATCTTCAAGATGATTGTCGAGGGCAAGCTCGAAGAGTGGCACTTGAGTGAGACATGAGCCGCAAGCCAGCATGCCTGGTTACACGTGCCGTCAGACAATCACTAGTGAATCTTTCTGCATTATCACCAATCGATTTTCCGTCCATATATGGGAGGATACAAGAACGACTGCTGCCGGGTGAAGCGGAACCGGCGGGAGTTAAAGGGTTCTAGCATAGTTATGGAGGACTTATGCCCGAGGATATCTCCGAAAACACCATCGATATAATCAAGAAGATCGAGACAGGTGAGTGCACTCTGTTCTTAGGTGCAGGCGCATCCGTGTCCGCAGGGGCGCCCACGGGCGATGCCTTGAGCGCTCTTATCATCAAGAAATTACGGCACAGGGGAGATTGGGCAATGAGCGTGGATCAGGCGTTCTCGTTCTTTCTCGCACACCATAACCTGCTGACCGTAGAAAAATTTATCCAAGAAAAACTAACAGACCTAAGTCCCTCAAAGGTTCATGAAATGATTCCTTGGTTCAAATGGCGTGCGCTTGTCACAACGAATTATGACCAACTATTAGAAAAGGCTTTCGCTAATGAATTGGGGGCCGCCCAGCGCTTGATCCCAATTGTTAACGAGAATGATTTGCCAAAGGTTGGATATCCCCTTGAAGAATGCGTGCCGTTGTTGAAACCCCACGGTTGCATATCGGATTTCCCAAGAATGTCTTTAGGCATAGAGGGTATTCACGAAGCAAAAAAAAGGCGTCGCCTCATGTTTTCCTATATCGAAATGTTACATCTTGCAGGTCCTGTTATCTATATCGGTTACTCATTACGGGATAGTCACATTCTCGATATGATTTGCGAACTCAAGGACCGGCTTGGCAACCGAACTGACATGTTATTCGTTACAAAACAGGATACGAGCAGAAAGGCAATAGAGCGACAGTGGTTCGAAAGAACCCTCCGGGTAGAATACCTGGACTGGGGATTTGAAGGATTCATGACCTATATATCTGAAAAGCTAAGGCCAGCCATCGGACCGTCAAAAATAGTTCCTCAACTGGCTTCTTGTCGAATTATCACATTCGGAAATATCTCTTACAAAATAGGACGCGACGCCGATGGTGAATGGGAGTGCTGGATAGACTATACCATCAAGCAGAGAGATGACTACGTTGGAATTATCCTTCAAACCAAGAAGGACTCCCTAGATATAAGTGAGTACAGAGAGGTAAGCTTTGAACTGAATATTCCAAGTTCATCCCCACAAAAGGATGCAATAGAGGCCATCAAACTGGAAGGTTACAACCGCGTTCATAGCCACAAGATCGATATAAGGAATCTCACGCGAGATAAATGGGAAAGAATCACCTTAAATCTTGATAAGTTTAAAGGAGGTGTGCGCGCGCTGCATCTACGCCAGGTTGTGTTTACTGATAACGGTAATCTGGGATTAGTCAAGCAAGGATACAAAGTTGGGATTAGAAAAGTTAGCCTGCAGTGACAAAGACACCGTTCACCTTGCTCACATTGGGCCCGATCGTTTTTGGCTTTTAGTTCGCTCCAGCGTCACACCTGCCGCATCTGAGTATCAGTTCGATTTCGTGCGGAGGTGTGACGAGCGAATGCTCGATGGAAGAAGTGCGACCGACAGAAAGACAGCGACAGAAGCCAGCGCGGCTCCAAAGTAAAACGTCGCGCGCGAATCGACATTGTCCCACAACACTCCGCCGATGTAGCTCGCTGCTATCTGGGTGATGCCGACGACCGTGAAATAGATTCCGAGCGCGGTTGCCCGTCCCGCTTTGCCCGCCGTGTCAACGGCCAGCGCCTTTGAAACTCCATCCGTCAAAGCAGGGAACAAACCATACACCGCAAACAGCGGCCAAACCAGCCAAGCCGAATTGGCCATCCCAAAGCCTGCGTAGCTCAGCGCGTAGATCGAGTAGCCGATGATCAGCAAGTTGCGCCGCCCGAACCGGTCGCTGGCTGAGCCCGCCGGCATCGCAACGATCGACGCAACCGCGTTGTAAAGCGTATAAGCTAGAATGGTCGATCCGGTGCTTAGCCCCAATTGCTCGGCGCGAAGAATCAAGAAAGCGTTTGCCGAATTGGCGAGCCCGAACACGCCGATGACTATCAGCAATCGCCTGTACTCTCGAGTAGTGCCCGCCAGCGATAATCGTATGTTCGATGAGCCTGCTACTACGTCGCTTCGCCGCTCTCTCACTGCGAGTATCATCAGCGTGGCAAGCGTCGCGGGTATCGCCGATATCAGAAAGATCTTGCGCGCCTCCAACCCTGCCCATCCTACGAGCGCCAGTCCAACCAGCGGTCCAAGCACCGCGCCCGCCGAATCCATCGCGCGCTCGAATCCAAAAGCGCGGCCGCGGCCATGCTCGGGTGAAGTTTCCGCCAATAGCGCATCGCGCGGCGCCGTGCGGATCCCCTTGCCGAATCGATCGGCGAATCGTGCCGCGAGTACTACTGGCCAGACCGCGGCAAACGCTATCATCGGCCTCGACACGGCGGTTAACGCATAGCCTGCAAATGCCACCGGCTTGCGGCGCCGGATGCGATCTGAAATCCAGCCGGAGACTCCGCTGACCACGCTTGCTGAACCGACCGCGAGACCCTCGATCAGCCCCACAACGGTGGCCGGCGCGCGCAGTGTCTTGGTGAGAAACACAGGCAGGATCGGATAGATCATCTCAGAGCTGATGTCGCCGAGGAGGCTTACCAGGCCGATGATGATCGTGCTGCGTGAAAGACCGGAATGGCCCAGTGGAGCCGAGGCGCCGGATGGATCCGGTTGTCCTCCGCTCCTCTGTTCCTCTGCTCCTCCGCTCTCTGTCACCTGTCTTCAAGCCTCAGCTTCGCGATGAAGAACCACGAGCCCGATGGCTCAATTTGAATGTTGCTTACGCGAGTGCGCGCGACCAGCACGTTCGCAGGGTACCACAAGTAGATTTGCGGCAGTTCTTCCGAGACAGTCTTCTGGATCTTCCAAAATAGTTCGAGCTTCAGCTTGGGATCGTTTGTTTGCTCGCCTTCGACTATCCAGCGATCGACCTCAGGATTGCAATATCGCATTCGATTCTGACCGCCCCTATCAGTGAGCAGTCTCGCGATTCGAAGATACAAAAGTCTCTTGGCCGACGGCGATTCAGTTGAAACCGCCTCCGCGGCCAGCCGGTCGACTTCGGCGTTCGGGCAGTAGTCCCGGCGCTGCAGAATCGAAGCGAGCCGATCAAACAACGAGCGCATCTGCGCCGGATCGTTTGTCGCCCGGAGCTTTGCTATGGCGTCGTTGAATTCGGGGTCCTGATACCGGCTGTGATACACAAACTGAAACACGTCGGTTAGCTGATTGAAGCCTATTCCAATCAGATAATAGAGATCGAACTGCGCCTTGGCGAGCTTGTCGAACAACGTCGCGAGCTCGAGCGACTTGAGCTCAAGCTGTATCCCCACGCGCCTGAGTTGATCCTGCATAACCGACGCAATATTTCTGGAAAGCTGCGTCGTGGTCGTCAGCATGGTCAACGTGATTCGGGGTTGTGGACCGTCGCCATCCGGGTCCGGGAAGCCGGCTTCGTCGAGCAATTGCTTCGCGCGTTCAGGATCGGGATCGTAAACCGTGACGGCGGGATTATAGACCCGGTGCTCGGGCGGCATGATCGCGTTCGCCTTTCGCGCTTGATCTCTGAGCAGGCGATGAATGATGACGTCGCGGTCAATTCCATAGGCGACCGCCTGTCTGAGTTTTTGATTAGACAACAAAGAAGTCGGCGAAACGTTGACGCCCAGGTAACCAATACTTGCTCCATCGCCGAGAACCACTTGCATATCCCGGCGCTGGCCGAGCGCGCGAATCGTCTCTGGATCGAACTGCGCGTTGTAAGCCATGTCGACTTCGCCGCTCATCAATTCCGCCTGTCGGGTGCTGTTGTCGGTCACGACTTTAATGCGAACGCGGGGAACGTTCGGTGCGCCGCCCCAATAAGCCTCGTTGGCTTCGAGCTGAATAGCTTCCCCTTCTTTGTATGAAACGAACTTGTACGGCCCGCTGCCGATCGGCGAGTTGCTGATCTCGGTTCCCGCTCCATCCGGGATTATGCCGACGGCCAGCAAATTTCCGATGAAAGTGTAGAACGGTTCTCGTGCGTAAAAGATGACCGTTAGCGGGTCGGGCGCAACGATCGAGCTGATCTTGTCGACCAGGCCGCGAATCGGAGACTTGAGTTCCGGTGAGAGCAACGTCTCGAACGTGTACTTCACATCGGCGGACGTGAGCTGCTTGCCGTTGTGAAACATAACGCCCGAACGGAGATGAAAAGTGAAGGTCTTATGATCTTCCGATTCTTCGAAACGTTCGGCGAGCGAAGGAACCAACTCAAATTTCTCGTCTTTTACCACCAACGTGTCGTAGACAAGTTGCATGGTGCGAGCTGAAGCTGGAAAGGAAGTGGAAAAGCGCGGGTCGAACCCCTTGGGCGCAAACTCGACTGCGATAACCAGTGAGCCCGGCTCTCCGCCTCGCCGGCAGCCGATTGATTGAAGAGCGACCACCAGGATAACAGAAAGCAGAAGGCAGAAGGCAGAAGGCAGAGGGCGGAAGGCAGAAGGTAGAAGGTAGAAGGCGGAAGGCAGAAGGCGGAAGGCAGAAGGCGGAAGGCAAAAGGCAGAAGGGAGAAGGTAGAAGGCGGAAGGCACCGAACAACAAGAGCCACAATCAGGCCCTCTTGACTGCCTTCTGCTTTCTGCCTTCTGCTTTCTCCTTTCTGCTTTCTGCTTTCTGCTTTCTGCCTTCTGCTTTCTGCCTTCCGCCTTCTGCCTTCTGTTCATTTGGAGTGTTGCAACGCAAGGTTCAATTCTCCGATGCGTTCGCGCAGCCGTACGACTGCTTGTTCGCTGTATGCGTGAGGCGGCGAGAGCATCGACTTGATGCGTGCGATGTGATCGAATGAACGGCTGATATGGGTCTTGGTGATGCGCCCGTCGCGCGCGGCCGTCACCATCGCTTCCCAGGCCGCCGACGCGCGCCCGGGCGAATGCGAATCGGCGATCATGACCATATCGATTCCCGCCTCGATTGCCATCACCGCCGCGTCCGGCACTTCCCGCGTCCCGCTGATCGCCCCCATCTCCATATCGTCAGTCACCGTGAGACCCTTGAATTGAAGCTCCTCACGCAGCAACCCGGTGATTATGTTCTTCGACAGCGACGACGGGAGCGGCGCGGGTCCATCGAACGCCGGGTAATGCGCGTGCGCGATGATCACCCCGTTGAGCCGCGCGTTGATCTTGCTGAACAGCTCGGTGTAAGGCGCGATCTCATGCTTCAGCATCTCATCGCGGGGCCGGTCTATGGTGGGAAGCTCGGAGTGTGAATCGATCGTCGCGGCGCCGAGCCCGGGAAAATGCTTGCCTATGCCGATGACACCGCCGTGCTGCAGACCTTCAAGGTACGCACCCGCGAGCCGCACTACTTCTGCAACATTGCTTCCCAGGTAACGGCCTTTCAGCCCGTTATTCGCCCCATCGTCGGAAGCGATGTCCAGCACCGGCGCCAGGTTCACGTTGAATCCCAGGGTGCGAAGCGCTTCAGCCGCGATTTCACCCATACGCGCCGCCACCGAAGCGTCGCCTGATGCGCGAAACAGATCCGCCGACGGCATCGGCGAGTAAATTCCCTTTAGTCGATCGACCCGTCCGCCTTCCTGATCGAGGGCGATGATCGGAGGAACTTCAATCAAAGACCGAATCGTCGATGTCAGCTCCACCACCTGCTGCGCGCTTTCGATGTTGTGGGTGTTGAGGAGAATGCCGCCCGGCTGAATGCTTTGCAGCAGGCTGCGGGTCATCAGGTCGAGCTGAGCCCCGGGTACGCCGATGAATAACAGTTGTCCAATTCTGTGTTCAAGTTCCATTTTGGATTTTGGATTTTGGATTTTAGATTTTCGATTCTGGATGGATGCGCTCTCTGGAATCCAAAATCCAAAATCTAAGAGCCAAAATCAATATCAATCACCTATTCTCAAACAGCGCCTTCAAGCTCGTGTCGTAAGGCTCGCGCGCGACGCCTCGGTCAGTAATGATCGCCGAGACGTAGCGATGCGGCGTAACATCGAAAGCCGGATTCGCAACCTTCACTCCGTCCGGCGCAATCCTATCGCCTCGAAAGTGGGTCACTTCTTCGTCCGCTCGGGACTCGATCGGAATCTGATCGCCCGAGTTGAGCGAGAGATCAACGGTCGACAGAGGCGCGGCGACGTAAAAGGGAACATTGTTCTCGTGAGCCGCAATCGCAACCATGTATGTTCCGATCTTGTTGGCTACGTCTCCGTTGGCGGCGATGCGATCGGCCCCGACGATGACGCAATCGACTTCGCCCGACTTCAAAAAATGCCCGGCCATACTGTCGGTTATCAGCGTAACCGGAATGTTGTCCTTGGCCAGTTCCCACGCGGTGAGACGCGCGCCTTGAAGAAAAGGGCGGGTCTCGTCGGCATACACCCGCACGTGCTTGCCGGCTTCTACCGCCGCGCGGATCACGCCGAGCGCCGTTCCGAATCCGGCGGTGGCCAGCGCGCCCGCGTTGCAATGAGTCAGCACCGTCGCGTTATCCGGAATGAGGTCGGCCCCGAAGATGCCCATCCGCTGGTTGCTCTCGACGTCCTCCCGGTGAATGTCCAGGGCCTCACCGACTAGCTGGTTTCTTATCTCGTCGATCGAAGCTCCTTCGCGACGGCCGTGCTTGAAGGCCCATCGCATCCGTTCGACCGCCCAGAACAGATTCACCGCCGTCGGCCGAGTCACAAGAAGCCGCTCGCACACGCGATGAAAGTCACGCTCGAACTCGTCCAGCGAAGCGGCGGCGGAGTTTTTCATGCCCAGGGCGATACCCATCGCGGCGGCGACACCTATGGCGGGCGCGCCTCGCACGACCATCTCTTCGATTGCGCTTGCTACCTCTTCGTGAGTCTTGAAGATCGGGTATAGCTCGTGGGTTGGAAGCCGCCGCTGATCTATCATCACGACGCCCTCGTCGGTCCACTCGATGGTTCTAATCATGACCGCAAGGATGATAGCGAATGAAGAAGGCAGATGGCAAAAGCGAATCCACGCATTGAGCGGATAACGCATCGAGGGTCGCGTTCTCAAGATCACAGGTGAGGAAGGGTGGTTTACCCCCGCTGTTTTGGGGGCACGGTGTAGAAAGTAGTTGGGGGGTTATAC